>CAZGYQ010000021.1:0-6001 GCA_964530695.1 uncultured Caulobacteraceae bacterium | reverse complement strand
TGAACGCCTGGGTTCCGGATCGCGCCTCCGGCGCGTCCGGAATGACGGAGCGAATTGAATTCAAGCATCCTGCAAAACCCGCGGCAGCTTGAACACCACGTCCTCCTTCGACACCGTCACTTCCTCCACCCGCGCGTCGAAGCGCGCGCACAATGCCGCGATCAGCGCTTCCACCAGATCTTCCGGCGCGCTCGCGCCCGCTGTCACGCCCACCGTGCGTGCGCCGTCGAGCCACGCCCAGTCGAGATCGTCCGCCGAATTGATGAGATACGCCGCGCGCGCGCCCGCGCGCCGGGCCACTTCGGCGAGGCGCACGGAATTGGACGATTTCGTCGAGCCGATCACCAGCACCACGTCGCTGTCGCGCGCCAGCGCCTTCACTGCCTCCTGGCGGTTCGTCGTCGCGTAGCAGATGTCTTCCTTGTGCGGCGCGGCGATGGAGGGAAAGCGCGCCTGGAGCGCTGCGACCATTTCCGCCGTGTCGTCCACCGAGAGCGTCGTCTGGGTGACGAAGGCGAGGTTGGCGGGATCGCGGGGCGCGAACGCCTGCGCGTCGGCGAGCGTCTCCAGCAGCGTGATCGCGCCCTCGGGCAGCTGGCCCATGGTGCCGATCACCTCGGGGTGGCCGGCGTGGCCGATCAGGACGATCTCGCGGCCGGCGGCGTGGAGGCGTTCCGATTCGACGTGGACCTTGGAAACAAGCGGGCAGGTGGCGTCGAGATAGAGCATCCGCCGGGCCTGCGCCTCGGCCGGCACCGATTTCGGCACCCCGTGCGCGGAGAACACCACCGGCCGGTCCGGCGGGACCTGATCCAGCTCCTCCACGAACACCGCGCCGAGGCGCTCAAGGCGCTCCACGACGTGCCGGTTATGGACGATCTCATGGCGCACATAGACCGGCGCGCCCCATTTCCCCAGCGCCCGCTCGACGATCTGGATCGCCCGGTCGACCCCGGCGCAGAAGCCCCGCGGGGCGGCGAGGAGCACGGTCAGCGGCGGGCGGGCGGCAGTCTCAGGCGGCATCGGGAACCTTACGGCGGCGCCTTGTTGCGGGCGCCTTCGACGGCTTGTATCACGCCCTCCGGTTTCGCGGCGCGGCATTTGAGCGGCGCATCAAGGGGTCTCCATGAAGCTCAAGTCTCTCCTCCTCGCCGCGCTCGCGCTGCCTCTCGCCGCCTGCGCCTCCGGCAAGGACGAGCGCGAGGCTGGCGCGGAAGCCCCGCCCACGGCCGGCCAGGCCGTCGCTCCCGCCGAACAGCCGGGCGCGCTGTCGCGCCTCTTCGGCGCGGACGCCAACACCGCCAACGCCGGTCCGTGCCCATTGCTGGGCGTTCTCTACGACGCCTCGCGTCTGGTGGAGTTCAAGGGCGCCGAGGAGCGTTACGCCAACGTCGCCTACACCGGCGAAATGCGCGGCGTGCGCGGCCTGTGCCGCTACACCGGCGCCAACCCCATCGAGATGAGCCTCGAGATCGACATGGCCTTCGGCAAGGGCCCCGCGGCGGAAGGCTCCAGCCGCACCTACCGCTACTGGGTGGCCGTCACCCGCGCGAACATGGCGCCGATCGAGAAACAGTACTTCGACCTCACGGTGAATTTCCCCCGCGAACAGGATCGCATGGCGGGCTCGGAAGTGATCCGCCGCGTCGTGATCCCGCGCGCCAACGACACGGTGTCGGGCGCCAACTTCGAGATCCTCGTCGGCTTCGAGCTCACGCCCGAGCAGATCGCCTTCAACCGCGCCGGCAAGCGCTTCCGCGTCGACGTCGGCCAGGAGCCGAGCGGGCGGGAGAAGCAGTAAGGTTAGACCGGAGCGCGGGACCGGGAGCGCGGGACCGGGAGCGCGGGCCATCGGGAGGACCGCGCGTCTTCAGACGCGCATCTTCGATTTCGAGGCGGCGGAACCGAACGACCACTCGCTCGCCACACCGCACAGTCCCGCAGCGACGGGATTGCGCTCGATGTATCGCTGCGTTCCCAGAAAGTGCGCTTCATCGCGCATGTACCGGTCGAAATAGTCCTTCGCCCAGAGCCTGCCTCTGCGGCCGACGATTTCGTTGATGCGCGCGGCGCTGAACGCCTTCCACGATTTCACGATTCCGCCCAGGCCGCCGCTGGCGCAATAGATCAGCGCGTGGACGTGCGTTGGCATCACGCACCACGCCGCCAGCTTGTACCGGTCGCCGTCGAAGTGAAGCAGCGCCCGCTCGACGATTTGAGCGCACGCCGGACGCGCAAGAAGGGCCGAGCCGAAACCTCCATCAAGCGCTGCTTCGAACGCGTCGATCGTGTTTTCATCGTCCGGTGCGCGCCACCACGGCGGCAAACTGTCGGCAAGACGAAAGACCACGTGGTGGGTCAGTTCGTGAAGATCGCAGTGGGGCAGGTAGCCTCGATTGTGCCAGCCGCGGGACATGCTGAAGTCTCATTAGGAATGAGAACATAATAGCAACAAGAGATTTGTGTTCAACACTTTTGCGCGTCTGAAGACGCGCGGTCCAGTATCTGCGCTGAACAGGACCGCGCGGCTTCAGACGCGCACGCCACGGCTTCCATCAACCGCAAGCCCCCCGTATGTACCCAGCCCCATGACAGACCTCGCGCACACGCTCACCACCCACCTCGCCGCGGCGTTCGCGGCGGAGGGGCTCGATCCCGCGCTTGGCGCGGTGAAGCGGTCGGACCGGCCGGACCTCGCGCCGTTCCAGTGCAACGGCGCGATGGCGGCGGGGAAGGCGGCGGGGAAACCGCCGCGGGCGGTGGCCGAAGCGGTGGCGGCGCGGCTTGCGGGCGTTGCGGGCATCGCGTCGGTGGAAATCGCCGGGCCGGGCTTTCTGAACATCGCGCTGACGGATGATCTCGTCGCCGCGCGCGCGCAGGCGATCGCCGATGACGCGCGCGCGGGCGCCGGGAAGGTCGCGCAACCGCGCCGGATCATCGTCGACTACGGCGGCCCGAACGTCGCCAAGCCGATGCACGTGGGCCATCTGCGCGCGTCGATCATCGGCGAGAGCATCAAGCGGCTCTTCCGCTTCCGTGGCGATCAGGTCTGGGGCGATGCGCACTTCGGCGACTGGGGCTTCCAGATGGGGTTGCTGATCGCCGTCATCGAAGATGAGATCGAGCAGAAGACGGCAACGCGGCCGGACGGTTCAACCGAAACGGCGCTCACAGACATTCTGGCCGCAATCGATTTGGATTGGCTGCAGTCGGTCTATCCTTCAGCTACGGCCCGCGTGAAGGAAGACGAGGCATTTAGACAACGAGCCCGGAAAGTCACCGCGCAACTCCAAGCGGGAAACGCAATTTATCGTGAGATTTGGAAGACGCTTCGCGACACGTCGATGGCCGCGCAGAAGGAGGATTTCCACGCGCTCGGCGTCGATTTCGATCTGTGGAAGGGCGAGGCCGACGTCGATCCGCTGATCCCCGGCATGGTGGAGGATCTGCGCAAGCAGGGTCTTCTCGTCGAGGACCAGGGCGCGCTCGTGGTGCACGTCTCGGGCGGCGAGACGAAGAAGAAAAAGCTCGACGACGGCACGGTGATCGAGGCGCCGTTCCCGCCGCCGCTGCTGGTGGTGTCTTCGGAAGGCTCGGCCATGTACGGCACGACGGACCTCGCGACCATCGTGGAGCGTGCGAAGGATTTCGCGTTCGATCTCTGCCTATACGTCGTCGACCAGCGCCAGGCCGATCACTTCGAGCAGGTGTTCCGCGCCGCCGCCATCGCCGGCTATGCGAAGCGCGAGGCGCTCGAGCACATCGGCTTCGGCACGATGAACGGCCCGGACGGCAAGCCGTTCAAGACGCGCGCGGGCGGCGTGCTCAGGCTCGCCGATCTCATCGAGATGGCGCGCGAGAAAGCGCGCGAGCGTCTGCGCGCCGACGAGATCGGTTCGGATTTCTCGCCGGAGGAGTTTGAAAACGTCGCGCACAAGGTCGGCATCGCCGCGCTGAAGTTCGCGGATCTCGCCAATTTCCGCGGCACGTCCTACGTCTTCGATCTCGACCGCTTCATGAGCTTCGAGGGCAAGACCGGGCCGTATCTGCTCTATCAGTCGGTCCGCATCAAATCGATCCTGCGCAAGGCCGACGAGGCGGGCGTGAAGGCGGGGCCGATCGCCATCGCGCACGCAAACGAACGCACGCTGACGCTGGCGCTCGACGCCTTCGATGCGGCGCTGTCCTCCGCCTACGACAAGCGCGCGCCGCACTTCCTCGCCGAGCACGCCTTCAACCTCGCGCAGGCCTTCAGCGGCTTCTACACCAACTGCCCGATCCTGCCGGAGAAGGACGAAGCTGTCCGCGCCTCACGCCTCGCGCTCGCGCAGGCGACGCTGAAGCAGCTCGCGCTGACGCTGGACCTGCTGGGGCTGGAAGCGCCGGATCGGATGTAGCGTTTGTTGATTTCCGCGTTTGGCCCGTTGCTGCCGTTCGATCTGAGCGAGTTGGGACACTTCGACTTCGACTGGTTTTTGTATAGAGAGCAATGATTGGATGAGCCGGGGCGACGAATGGGGAACGTGTTCGGATGGCTTTCCCGCATTTTTGGACCGGCACCGGCTGCGCCATTCGAACGACTGCCGTACAGCGTGTTTACGCGCGAGTTTGATCAGGTCGTTGACGCCCAGCGCTTGGATACCGTCCTGGGGCCCGACTACTACAGCGTGGAACTAGAGGAGGCCTGGGCGACCTTCTCTAAGGGATTGATAGCGTGGCGAACGAGCGTGCAAGTGCGTGCTCTGGAAGTCTCTCAGCGTATCAGACGGGTGGTCTCGCAGGATGACCTCAGCAAAACGACAGTGTCGATCTTAGTCGATCAGAGCGGCTCGATGCGCGGGCAAAGTATGCTTCTGGCCGCAGCGACGGCGGATATCGCCTCGGAATTCCTGGTACACTTGGGGCCGTCCGTCGAAGTCCTGGGCTTTACAACTTGCTCATGGCACGGAGGAAAGTCGCGTAAAAAATGGGAACGTTCGGGGAGTCCCAGACAGCCCGGTCGGCTTTGTGATCTCCTGCACATTATCTATCGCTCCGTAGAAGACCGTCGGGCATCCACCGAGGGGCCGACGTTTAAGCCGATGTTGCGGCCTGACCTTCCGAAGGAAAACGTGGACGGCGAAGCGGTAGAGTGGGCAGCATCTCGCCTCAGGCAACGACCTCAGCGAACGAAGATACTCTTGGTTATCTCCGACGGGGCGCCGGTCGATGATTCCACTCTCCAGGTGAATCATTCTCATATCCTGGAGGATCATGTGATTGCCGTGGTGCACGCTTTGGAAGAAGCGTCTGACATCCGAGTTGCAGCGATCGGCATAGGATTTGACGTGAGTAGATATTACGGCAATGCGTCGACTGTGAAGGTGCCGGAAGACCTGGGCGTTGCGGTCATCGATCAGCTTGAGCGCCTGTTGCTACCGCCACTGTCGGCAATGCCTAGCGAGGCAGAGGCGTGACGACCGAGAACCCAAGGCGATGCCATATGGGAACGGCAGTCTTCGGCGAAGTGCGGAAGTCAAACATCCGCGTCCCTTCGCGTGAATCAACCATCGAACGCGCCCCGGATTTGTGCTAGAAATACCGCCCATGAGCGATGCTGTCGGCTCCGGCGATCTGGTCCTGTGCGTCAACGCGGCCCCGAACCATGTGACGGGCGAGCCCGTGCCGCTCGTCGCGGGCGAGACCTACCGTGTCCATTACGTCCTCGATTTCGCCTGCCCCTGCGGGCGCTCCGACGCGCTGCTCGACATCGGCATCGACTTCGCCTGGTGCGAGAGCCGCTTCCGCCTCCTGCCCAAGCCCAAATTCATGCGCGAACCCAAGGTGCGCGACGTCGATGCGCCGAAGGAAACCGAAAAGGTCTGATCGGCGGCGAAAATTAGTCTGACAGATTGAGCGCATCACCACACTTTTCGGCGCTCCCGCCCATGGCGCCCAACAAACGCGCGTGAATCTATCCGACCGGACTCCGCGCCGATCTAAACTCCGGTCATCGCCTCCG
>CAZGYQ010000020.1:0-40242 GCA_964530695.1 uncultured Caulobacteraceae bacterium | reverse complement strand
ATCTCAGGCAGAAATTCCACTTAGCCCCGTGTCCAGATTTCCCGAGCCACCTCTACCCGACCCGGAAAAGCCCCCAATCCGGCCAAAGAACCGGCCACGCAAGCGGCCAAAATAGCGGCCATTTTTGGCCTGCCAGACTCGTGAATCCTATGGCATACTTGGCATTATGAACGATTCCGAGAAGGCCAAAGAACCGGCCAAAGTGGCGGCCGAAGACCGGGGCGAGAGCATCGGCCTCATGGAGCCCCTGCTCATCCAAGACAGCTCGTCGCGGCGGGCTGGGCTGACGGACCTTGCGCTTGAGCTAGCAGCGGCGACCGCTGGCCTCCGACGCAGTCTGCCGCCCGGCGTCGTGCGAGCCCTGGCCGACCTCGTCCGGGCGATGAACTGCTACTACAGCAACCTCATCGAAGGTCACGACACCCACCCGATCGATATCGAGCGGGCGCTGGCCGACGACTATTCAACAGATCCAGAGAAGCGTGATCTGCAACTCGAAGCGCGCGCCCATATCACGGTGCAAGCGTGGATCGATGACGGAGGGCTCGATGGCCGCGCTTTGAAGGCCGCAGGGCTCCGCGAAATCCATGAGCGCTTCTGCAAACTCCTGCCCGATGCCTTGCTATGGGTCGAGAACCCTACGACCGGCGAGCGGGTGCCGGTTGTGCCCGGCGAACTGCGTGCCCACGATGTGAAAGTCGGCCGTCTCATTGCAGTCAGCCCGGGCGCAGTGCCGCGTTTCCTTGATCGCTTCGAGAGCGCGTTCGCAGGCCTAGGACGCGTCGACGCCATTGTCGCGGCGGCGACCGCCCACCATCGCCTCCTCTGGATTCACCCGTTCGTCGATGGCAACGGACGGGTCGCGCGTCTCATGTCCTACGCGGTGTTACGGGAAGCCTTGGACACCGGCGGCATCTGGTCGGTCGCGCGTGGCTTGGCGCGTCGGGAAGCCGACTACAAAAAGCACCTCGCCGAATGTGACCTGCCGCGTCGGAACGACCTCGATGGGCGCGGCTCACTCAGCGAAGAAGCGCTGACGTCGTTCGCACGGTTCTTCCTGGAGGTCTGTCTCGATCAAGTGCGCTTCATGGAGCAACTTATGGAGCCGAACCGCCTGCGAGGTCGCATGGTCGGTTGGGCTGAAGCCGAAAGCGCGAGCGGCGCCCTGCCCCCGAAAGCCGCGCTGGTGCTTGAAGCTGTACTCTTTCGCGGCGAACTCGCACGCGGCGACGTGGAGGCGTTGCTGGAAGCTAGTGAACGCACGGCACGGCGGGTTACAGCGGCACTCTTGGAGCGAGGCGTCCTTACGTCCGCGTCCTCGCGTGCGCCGCTGAAGCTCGCCTTCCCGGCAGCCTTGGCGTCCGTCTGGATGCCGGGGCTCTTTCCGGACATGCCCCAGGGAACGAGGAATTGAGACGGCCCAGAAAACCGAAGGCGAGGCGAGTAAAGCCCGATGAGGCCATCGGCAACGAAGCGCTGACGATAGCTAGATATGGGAAGGACATTGTCTGGCAGTCCCATCTCAACGCCGAACAACTCAAATTGCTGCAAGCCAACCAAGCAGCGCAATACGATGACGTTGTCGCCGAAATCGACGCGCTTGTGGCCAGCATAGCAGATCAAGTCAGCCAACTGCCGGCGGGCCAACTGCTACATCGAGCGTGGTGGGAATTGGCCGCGCGTCACATGGGGGTAAAGGCCGAAGCGGAGGTTGACCACGATGACGCCGTGGCGATGCGCATGGTCGACTACGTGCAAAGCGTCATCGCGTCCACACCACCCGCAACGGCGCAGAAGTCCTCAGTCGCGGACGAAGACTGGGAGCTGCTCCGCGAGAGTGTCGACGCACTCTTCATGAAGCTAAACCTGTCCTATCAGATTTGCCGCACGGCAAAGGCGCAGAAGGACAACCCAGACCTCGACCTCGACCTCGACTTTGAGACGTTTTTCTACAAAGCCCAGATGTACTGGTGCAATGTGCGGGGCGAGCGCTACCAGGTGCTCGAAGAAGCATACTTGCGTGACGTCTTCGGGCCACACTCCGATATCTTCGAGGAGCTATTCGGGGTTAGCGCAGATGCATTCGTTGACGAAATCACGAAGATAGTCAGCTCCTTGTCCCACGGCATCAAGCACGCGTTCGAGGAGATGGAGTCGTTTCGACAGGAGTCACTGGATGCCGTCGACGCAAAAGTCCAATCAGGACTAACCAACAGCAAAACGTTCGAAGCCATCTTTGAGGAGGTAATTGCCGAAAACGAGTGGGAAGAGCGGCGGAGCCGTGTTGGTTCCCTCTTGATGGGGCTTGACCTCTTCGACATCGGCAAGCTGACCAACCTGCCCAGCGAACTCATCGACGAGCTAACGTGGAACCCCGGCGAGGATTCCGACTTCTTCGCAACAGGACAGTATTCCGGCTGGCCATTGCGTGTCTGGCCGACGTTCAAGCGACCATTCGTTCGCATTGATGGAAAGGCGTGCTGCTTTGACCTGCACAGCTTGTGCGACAACATTTATCGCATCATGAGCCGTATCATTCGGCGCAAGCGGCCAGCCTACGAGGAGACGTGGAAGCTGCGCCAGCAAGCAGTTGCTGAGGATCTGCCTTTGGCGCAGCTGGCCGCACTTCTTCCGGGCGCGACGGTTTTCAAGGCGGCATACTACAAGTGGTTTCCCAAGTCCGATCACACGACAAAGGAATGGTGCGAGACGGATGGCCTCGTCCTCTACGACGGTCACTTGTTCATCGTCGAAAGCAAGGGCGGGGCGTTCACGCACACACCGCCGGCCACGGACTTCGAGGCCTACATCAATTCCATCAAATCTCTGCTGCTGAAACCAGCCACGCAAGGCAAACGCTTCCTCGAATACCTGAACTCGGCCGAAAGCGTCGAACTTTTCGACTCCGACCACAAAGCCATTGGCTCGTTGAGCCGAAGCGATTTCCGGCAAATCAGCATTTGTGCTGTGACTTTGGACCCTTTCACGGAAATGGCCGCCCAAGCTCAACATCTTCGAAAACTTGGGATCGACGTGGGGGGCCGGCCCGTGTGGCCCATCTCGGTGGATGACCTGCGCGTCTATGCCAACATCTTTGAGAACCCTCTGGAGTTCCTCCATTACGTCGAGCAACGCGAGGCGGCATTCTCTTGCGACGTGCTCGAACTTGATGATGAGCTTGATCATCTCGGCCTCTATCTGGCGCACAATCGCTATGTCGATTACGCGGAAGAGCGATTTGCCGATGCCGGGGCGACCATAAACTTCCTTGGCTATCGTTCCGCAATCGACAGATTTTTCGCGGAGCGCCTGCATGATCCAGCCTTTCCGTGTCCTTTGCGTCAGGAAGCTCCGGAGCGCTTCCTGGAAATTCTGGACGTTCTGGCCGGCTCAGTTCGCCCAGGCAGGAGCAGACTTGCAAGCTATCTGCTGGACCTCGGTTCCGAGGGACGCGAGGACATCGCCGCCTGCATTCAACGCGAACTCCGCGACCAGAAAGACCGTGGCCGGCCGCTAGCATTCTCGACCGTTGGAGGACTGCGAGTCAGCAACACGACCTTCGTCTATGTTGGGGACCGCGCGACACGAGACGCCGGCATCGCTCTTCGCCTGGCTCGTGAAGCCATGCTCATTAGCGGTGAAATTGAACGGCTACTTGTCGAGTTGACATACACCGACGACCAGAAGCTTCGAGATGTCGAGTGGCAATGGTTGAAACTGGACGATATCCCTACAAGCGAGCTTCCGACATTGCGGGCTGGAGCCGACAAACTGCGCGAAAAGCGTCTCGCCGTTGCGCGCGAGGCCCATCGAAAGATCGGGCGCAATGATCTCTGCCCGTGCGGCAGCGGTAAGAAGTACAAGCGCTGCTGCCTTCGTCTGTGAAGTCGCGGATGAAGCTCCAAACCCTTTCTGGCGCTCAACCCGTCGAATCATTGCCGATTTTCGCGTGTGCCAAGCGTGTGCCAGAACGCGGCTAAGTGATTGAAAAGATTCTTCTCTCCGTCCAATCCATCATGGGTGCAATACAAAAACGATGGTCTAGGCGTTTCATTTTATAGATCTTTTAGGCATCCATTTGGCCCGTTCGGAACAGGCGAGCAAAGAGTGGGGCGCTGATCTAGCTGGGTATTCCGCTCGGCGCGAGCCTTCACAAGCGTGCTCAGTTCATACAAGCGTAAGCGAAAAGCCCTGACGACCTCCACGGGATCGATCGACGATCGCTCTTCCCGCCAGCCGGGGCTCAAGCGGAAACGGGCTCCGGGCGCACCCTCCGGCGGCAACTGATCTCAATTCCCGCACGGCGAGGGCGCGACACGCCGGGACATCTGGGCGAGCGCTACTTGTCTCAAACTTCGAGCCCCTGCATACGGGCGCGGCGCTTGCCTGGACCGATGTCGTGACCGGCATTGTTCCTCGAAGCAACCATCCGCTAGCGTTCGCCGTCTCTCACTCCGCCGCGTGCGCCAGGTGCGGCCGCTCGCGCGCCACCGGCGGCTCGCTGAGATCGCGACAATCGTCGCGCATGACGATGTAGATTGCCGGGATCACCAGCACGGTGAGCAGCGTCGAGGACGCGAGGCCGAAGAGGAGCGAGATCGCCAGCCCCTGAAAGATTGGGTCGGTCAGGATCACGCCCGCGCCGATCATCGCGGCGACCGCCGTGAGCAGGATGGGCTTGAACCGTATGGCGCCCGCCTCAAGCAAAACTTCGCGTAGCGATTTCTCATCGGTGTGCGCATGCCGGATGAAGTCGACCAGAAGGATCGAATTGCGTACGATGATGCCCGCGAGCGCGATGAAGCCGATCATCGATGTGGCCGTGAACGGCGCATTGAAGAGAATGTGGCCGATGACGATGCCGATCAGCGTCAGCGGAATTGGGGTCAGGATCACCAGCGGCAGGCGGAAGCTCTTGAACTGCGCGACGACGAGAATGTAGATGCCGAAGATCGCCACCGCGAACGCCGCGCCCATGTCGCGAAATGTCACGTAAGTGATTTCCCATTCGCCATCCCAGAGAACGGATGGGCGGGATTCATCTTCCGGCTGCCCGTAGAGACTGACCGTCGGCCTGGGCAGCGCACCCCAGTCGTGGTTTTTCACCGCCTTCTCGACATCGAGCATGCCGTAGATCGGCGCCTCGTAGGCGCCGGCGAGTTCGGCCATGACCATTTCCGCGAAGCGCCCGTCGCGACGGAATATCTGGTAGGAGCCTTTCTCCACCTGCGCTTCGACGAGCTCGCCGAGCTCGATGAGCCGGGATCCGTCGCCGGCCATGGCCACCGGCATCGCCGCGAGGCCTTGCGACCACGTTCGCGCCGATTGCGGCAGGCGCACCGCGATCTCGATCGGATTGCGTCCTTCGCCGCGATGTGAGTAGCCGACCACCTGCCCGCCAAGGGTCGCGGCGACCGAATCCATCACGTCGCGTTCCGACACGCGAAAGAAATCAAGCTGCGCGCGATCCGGCGTCAGCCGCAACCGCGGACGCTGCTCGCCGTAGCTGTCGTCGATGTCGACGATGTAGGGAACGCTGTCGAAGATCTTGCGCATCTCGCCAGCCACTGCGCGGCGGGTCTGCGCGTCAGGGCCGTAGATTTCCGCCAGCAGCGTGGAAATCACGGGCGGACCGGGCGGCACTTCCACCACGCGAACGGCGGTCCCGGCGGGCTTCACCAGTGCGTCGAGACGCTTGCGCATGTCGAGCGCGATGGCGTGGCTTGAGCGCTTTCGGTCATCCCGGTGCGCAAGCGTCACCTGCAAATCGCCGAGTTCCGGCCGCGCCCGCATGTAGTAGTGGCGCACAAGGCCGTTGAAATTGAACGGCGCCGCCGTGCCTGCGTAGGCGTCGACTGAAACCACCTCCGGCAATTTCTGAACGATTCCAGCCGCGTCGATCAACACGCGCTCCGTCGCCTCGAGGCTCGCGCCTTCAGGCAGATCAATCACCACCTGCACTTCGGACTTGTTGTCGAACGGCAGGAGTTTCACGCGCACGGTCTTGGTGGCGAACAGCGCGCACGCGGCCAGCGTTGCGATTCCGACGATGATCAGGAAGCGCCGCGCTGTCGCACGCGTGCGGATGATTGGCGTCGCCACGCGGCGATAGAGCCGCCCGAGCGCGCCCTCGTCATGGCCGTGCGCGCTGTGCCCCGCATCGAGGGCCTTGCGCGCGAAGCGGATCATGAGCCACGGCGCGAGCACCATCGCGACGAAGAAGGAAAACACCATCGCCGCCGACGCGTTCGCAGGGATCGGAGCCATGTAGGGGCCCATGAGCCCCGAGACGAACATCATGGGCAGGAGTGCTGCGATCACCGTCAGCGTGGCGACGATTGTCGGGTTGCCCACTTCCGCCACCGCTTCGACGGCCGCCTGATGGCGCGAGCGGCCGTCATTCATCGCCCAGTGGCGCGCAATGTTCTCGATCACAACGATGGCGTCGTCGACGAGAATGCCGATGGAGAAGATGAGCGCGAAGAGGCTCACACGGTTGATGGTGTAGCCCATCAGGTTCGACGCAAAGAGCGTGAGCAGGATGGTCGTCGGGATGACGAACGCCGTCACCGCCGCTTCGCGCCAGCCGATCGTGAAGCCGATCAGCACCACGATCGAAAGCGTGGCGAGGCCGAGGTGGAAGAGGAGTTCGTTTGCCTTTTCGTTAGCCGTCTCGCCGTAGTTGCGGGTGAGGACCGTCTCGACGCCTTCGGGAATCAGGCGGCCTTCGAGTTGATGCAGTCGCCGCTCCACAGCCTGGGACACGACCACCGCGTTGGCGCCGTCACGCTTGGCGATGGCGAGGCTCACCGCGGGCGCCATGCGGCCATGACCATCCTCGCGGGTGAAGCGCCACATGCGCGCCTGATCTTCCCGTGGCCCCATGGTCACTTCGGCGAGATCGCGCAGATAGACATTGCGCCCGTCCGCGGCGCGCACGGTCAGCAGGCCGATTTCCGCGGGATCGTCGAGCGTGCGTCCCACCGTGGTGGATTCCGTTTCACTGCGCCCGCGCAGGTCCCCGCCGGGAAATGATCGGTTGGCGTTGCGCACCGCGTCGATCAGCGTGCCGAGCGGAACGCCGTAAAGCGCGAGCCGGCCCGGATCGGGGGCCACGCGGATTTCCTGCGGCCGCCCCCCGACTATGAACGTCAGCCCGACGTCCTGCACCTTCATGAGTTCCGACTGCAGTTCGTCGGCGACCTGATAGAGCGCGGAATCATTCCAGCGATCTGCCGCCGCCGCGCCCGGCGAAAGCGTCACCACCATGATCGGCACGTCGCTCACGCCACGCGCCACGATATGCGGCGCTGGAATGCCGACAGGCATGCGATCGTAGTTGGCGCGAATTTCCTGTTCAACGCGCACGATGGCCGCGTCGGGGTCGGTGCCGACCATGAACCGCGCCGTCACAAGCACGCCATCGTCCTGGCTCTGGCTGTATACGTGCTCGACGCCGTCGATGCCCTTGACGATCGTTTCGAGCGGCTTGGTAACAAGTTCGACGGCATCCGGCGCCCGCAGGCCGTCGGCGCGCACGGAGATGTCCACCAGCGGCACGCTGATCTGCGGTTCTTCCTCGCGCGGAATGGTGAAGAGTGCGAGCAGTCCGAGCGCGATTGCGGTGAGGAGAAAGAGCGGCGTCAGCGGCGACTTGATCGTCGCCTGTGTCAGCCGCCCGGAGAGGCCGAGATTCATGACTGCGCCTCCGCCGGCACGATCTGATCACCCACGCGCAGGCCAGACAGGATTTCCACGCCGTCAGGGACTGCATCGGTCGGGATGCGCGCGCCGCGCTGCACCGGCGCCTCGATGACGGAGCCGCCCGCGCGCCAGAGCCGCGCATAGTCCACACCGTAGCGCGTCACGATGTACCTTGCGGGCACGACGATTGCGGTACGTTCGCCGGCCGGCACGAGCACGCGGACGCGCACGCCGACGAAGCCCGCCTCGAAACCGGTCGCGTCGAGATCGGCGGTGACGCGGCCATTCTCGATCGCCGGATAGATCTGGCGCACCCGCGCAATGCGCGGCGGCGTGCTGTCGTCCTCGCCGAGAATGCGGATCTGGGCGCCCTGCGTGATGTTGCGCGCCTCGGCCTCCGGCATCTCAATGCGCAGCACGCGGGCGCCCGTGGCGATGGCGACCACCACCTCACCGGGCATGACGACCGCGCCCTGGGGGATCGCCGCCCGCGTCACGCGGCCGTCCGCCGGCGCCAGCACGCGACCCTGGTTGTTGACTTCGGCAAGCGCGCCCTGCTGCGCGCGGGCGGCGCGCAGCTGCGCTTCAGCGGCGCGGGCCTCGGCCTCCACCATGTCCATCTTCGCCTGCGCATAGACGCCGCGTTCGAACAGGAATTGCGCACGCCTGAGGTCCCCGCGCGCACGTTCGGCCGTGGCCTCGGCGGCCGCCGTTCCCGCCGACCCAGCCTGCGCCTCGAGCGCAAGGCGCTGGTCCGAGATGATCGCCACGACCTGGCCGCGCCGCACCGTATCGCCCTCGCGCACGAGCAGGCGCTGCAGCGTGCCGCCGATCCGCGCGCGCGCGTCGCCGACGTCACGATTCGTGAGCACGGCCGAAACGGTCTTGTAGTCCGGCGCCGCCTGCTGCGCGACCTTGAGCACGCTCGCGGGCGGTGCGGCGGGCGCCGCCGTAACCGGCGCCTTCGCTTCGCCGCACGCGGCGAGAACGACCGCGGTCGCGAAGACCATCGCCCGTCTCGTCAAGGCCAGTCCCGTTGGCGGCTTCAAACCGGACATACCGTTTCTCCCTCGTTCCCTTGCGGTCTCGCCCGCCTCACTTGCGATCGCGAACAGAACCGCTGGCCGGATCGATCGAGACCGTCGGCAGGCCAGCGGCCTTCCACGCGCCGATCCCGCCATCCATGTGCGCGGCAATGCTGACGCCGGCGGCGCGACATTGATCAAAAGCAGTTGCTGAACGCTTTCCCGATCCGCACTGCAGGACGACCGGCTTGCCGGGGTCCTGCGGCAGCGCCTTGGGATCGAATGTCGAGAGCGGGAACAGGAGCGCGCCGTGAATGCGCTCGGACGCAAATTCCATCGGTTCGCGCACATCGACAAGCACGATGCGCCCTTCCCGCAGGGCGGCGTGGACCTCGTGCGGCGTCTGGACGGGCGGGCCGGCCTTGGTTCCGAACATCATCATCTCCTTCAACGGTCGAGGGCTTGATCCAGCACAAGGTCGCAAGGAGCGGCCGAAGTGCAGAATTGCTGTGCGATCGTCTCCACGACGGCGCGGGCGCGCGGGCTGGAGACCGCATAGTGCATCGACTGACCATCCCGGCGCGCGCTGACGATCCGCTCGCGACGCAGGACGGCCAGGTGTTGCGACACGAGCGACTCGCGGACGCCGAGCGTTGCTGCCAACGCGCCTACCGTCTGCTCGCCGTCGATGAGACGGCACACGATCATGAGGCGGTGCGGGCTGGCGAGCGCCTTGAGGAGCTCGCTCGCCGCATCCGCCGCAGAGAGCATATCGTCGAACGCTAATTTCATTCTTGCGCATATACGTTATTGCGCATATACAGTCAAGCAGCGCGTTGATGATCCGCCCGAAAACAGGGCTGGCGCCTCGCAGTCAGAGCAGGAGGAGACTATGGCCGAAGTAGTAGTTCTGGGGGCCGGCCTCGGCGGCGTCATCGCGGCCTACGAGATCAAGGCGCAGTTGCGCGGCAAGGACCGGCTGACGGTCATCTCGAAAGGCGACATCTATCATTTCGTCCCGTCCAACCCGTGGGTCGCGGTCAACTGGCGCAAGCGCAAGGCGATCGAGGTCAAGCTTACGGGCGTGATGAAGAGAAAGCGGATCAACTTCATCCCGGTCGGCGCCAAACGCGTCCACGCGAGCGAAAACCGCGTCGAACTCGATGACGGTCGGTCTATTCCCTACGACTATCTCGTGATCGCCACCGGCCCGGATCTCGCCTTCGATGAAATCGAAGGGTTCGGACCGGCCGCAAACACCCATTCGATCTGCCATGTCGAGCACGCGGAGGCGGCGGCGACCGCCTTCGAGGCATTCTGCAAGAACCCAGGTCCGATCGTCGTGGGCGCCGTCCAGGGCGCGTCGTGCTATGGCCCCGCCTATGAATTCGCGATGATCCTCGACACCGAACTGCGCAAGCGGCGGATCCGCGACAAGGTGCCGATGACGTTCGTCACGGCCGAGCCCTACATCGGCCATCTTGGCCTCGAGGGCGTTGGCGACACCAAGGGCATGCTCGAAAGCGAGATGCGCAACCGCCACATCAAGTGGATCACCAATGCGCGCGTCACCAAGGTCGACCCCGGCAAGATTCACGTCGAGGAAATCGGCGAGGATGGCGCGATACGCGCGAGCCACGAGTTGCCCTTTGCGTTTTCCATGCTGCTGCCCGCCTTCCGCGGCGTGGAGGCGATCCGGGGCGTCGAGGGCCTCGTCAATCCGCGCGGTTTCGTGCTGATCGACAAGCATCAGCGCAATCCCGCCTTCCCGAATGTCTTCTCGCTCGGCGTTACGGTCGCCATCCCGCCGACCGGCAAGACACCCGTCCCCGTCGGCGTGCCCAAGACCGGCTTCATGATCGAATCTATGGTCACCGCGACCGCACGCAACATCGGCGCGCTGCTCCGCAACAAGGAGCCCACGACCGAGGCGACCTGGAACGCGGTGTGTTTCGCTGACTTCGGCGACGGGGGCGTCGCATTCGTCGCCCAGCCGCAGATCCCGCCGCGCAATGTGAACTGGTCCTCCGAGGGCAAGTGGGTGCACCTCGCGAAAATCGCGTTCGAGAAGTACTTCCTTGGCAAGGTGCGCAAGGGCGAGAGCGAACCCTTCTACGAAAAGTTCGTGATGGACAGGCTCGGCATCGAGAAGGTCAAGGACTGAACGCGATCATGGACACGCTGCAACAGGTCGTGTGCGCCAGCTGCGGATCGGCGAACCGGATTGCACCGGGCAAGGACGCGAGCGCTGCGAAGTGCGGGCGGTGCCATGCGCCGCTCGCGTCCGGCGTGCCGATCGATGTCAACGACGACGCCTTCGAGGCGCATGTGAAGCACACGAAGGGTCCGGTGCTTGTCGATGTCTGGGCGCCGTGGTGCGGACCTTGCCGCACGATGGGGCCGCACTTCGCGGACGCGGCGCGCGACTTTGCGGGCAAGGTCGTGTTCCTGAAGCTGAACGCCGATGAGAACAGCGCGCCGGGGCGACTTGGCGTGCGCGGCATTCCCGCGCTGATCCTTTTCAAAGACGGACGGGAAATCGCGCGTCAAGCCGGTGCCATGACAGGCGCAGCCCTCACAGCGTGGATCCGCGCCAGCCTCTCTCCATCCTCACCCCCTACCCAACCCTAGGAGCACACCCCATGACACTCGATCGCAGCGTGATGGCCTTCGCCGGCCTCGTCGTCCTGACGAGCCTTGCGCTCGCCCACTTCGTTCACCCGAACTGGCTGTGGCTCACGGCGTTTGCGGGCGCGAACATGTTCCAGGCGTCGTTCACCGGTTTCTGCCCGGCGGCGATGGTGTTCAAGCGCCTCGGCGTGAAGCCGGGAACCGCATTCAAGTAAGCGCCTGGCTCAGTGGTGTCCGCCGTAGAGTTCGCAAAGCACGCCGATAAGGCGTTCTGCTATAGGGTCCGCGAGGCGATAATAGATTGTCTGCGCGTCGCGGCGCGTGGCGACGAGGCCGTCGGCGCGCAGCTTGGCGAGATGTTGGGACAGCGCCGACTGGCTAAGATCGACGAATTCGCCAAGCTGCGTCACCGACAACTCGCCATCGCTCAGCCGGCACAGGACGGTAAGCCGCTGTTCGTTCGACAGGAGCTTGAGCAGACGCGCGGCCTCGAGGACCCGCGGCTCAAGGTGCTCGACGGGAGAGGCTTTGACCATGGGTCTGGCCTTGCGTCCCGGGGTCGATCCGCTCCGCGAAGCCGCGGCCCTAGCCTTCAATGCGCTGCGCGCCATGTCGCACCCGTCCGATAGTTGCGCTAATTTAGGCGCCACTTACATATCCGTCAACGTGAGCCCGGAACGCACGCGGGGACGCGATTGACTGCAATCAATGTTTGAGCATCGAGTCTCCATAGATGGGTCGCAGACCAAAGCCCCGCTCACATTCAGAAAGTCCGCAACCTTGAAGCCAACCCACGCCAATAGCGCCACGACGTGGTTCTCCCGCCTCTTCGGCGCGCGGCGCGATGTGGCGACCGCACAAGATACGGCCGCACCGGTTGCGGAGGCGGCGCCTGGTGAACCGCTCGCGCAGGCGCCTCCCCCTTCCGCCGCCCCCGCCAAGGACCTCTCAACTGCGTACACGATCGAGCGCGTCACGAGCATCCGGCACTACACCGACCGGCTCTTCAAGTTCCGCCTTACACGCCCCCAGGCGTTCCGCTTCCGCTCCGGCGAGTTCGTGATGATCGGGCTGCGCAAGGAGAACGGAGCGCCGCTCCTGCGGGCGTATTCCATCGCGTCGCCTGCATGGGACGACGAACTCGAATTCTACTCCATCAAGGTTCCCGACGGTCCGCTCACGTCGAAGCTGCAGCACGTCCAGCCCGGCGACGAGGTAATCGTTGCGCGCAAACCGACTGGCACGCTGGTTCTCGACGCGCTGACACCCGGCAAGAGGCTCTTCCTGATTTCGACAGGCACCGGCTTTGCGCCGTTCGCCAGCTTGCTGCGGGAGCCGGAAACCTACACGAAGTTCGAGCAGGTCATCGCGACGCACACCACCCGGATGGCCGCAGAGCTGCAATACAGCCGCGAGATCGTGAACGCCCTGCCGGAAGACCCGCTTGTCGGAGATGTCGCGCGCGACCGTGTAACGCTTTACGCGAGCTGCACGCGCGATGCGTGCGAACATGTCGGCCGCATCACCGATCTCATCGCCAGCGGCAAGCTGTTCACCGATCTCGGCATTCCGGGGTTCGATCCAGCAAGCGACAGGGTGATGATCTGCGGGTCACTCACCTTCATCCACGATGTGCACGCGCTGCTCACTGCGGCGGGCTTCACTGAGGGCTCCAACGCGGCGCCGGCGGGATTCGTGATCGAAAAGGCCTTCGCCGGCTGACGGCCGGCAGTTTCACAAGGGAGATGACATGCACAAGCAATGGCCGCAGATGGCGGATGAGCTGAACCCGTTGGTTGCTGCGCTGCGCACCGCGCAGCCCGACGTCATGAAAGGCTTCGGCCAGATGGCGCAGGCGGCGCTGAAGACGGCCGCCCTCGACACCAAGACGAAAGAGCTCATCGCGCTCGCGATTTCGGTGGCCGTGCGCTGTGACGCGTGCATCACCTTCCATGCGAAGGCGGCCGTGAAGGCCGGCGCGAGCGATGAAGAGATCGCGGAATCCATGGGCATGGCGATCTACATGGGCGCCGGACCAAGCGTCATGTACGCCGCCCAGACGCTTGAGGCTGTCGCCCAATGGCGTGAGGCGTAGGGGCAGCGCCGGAGCGCGTCGCCTCAGACCGGCGGTTCCGCGTAGGATGCAGTTTTCGTCACCACCTCGTCGGGGATCTTGAGCATCGCCTGATAGGCCTGCTCGGGGTACGCGAGATGCGGCTTCGAAGGATCATAGTCGGGCTGCGCCACGGGGCTTGAACCGACATACGGCGCGGGCGCCTTGAAGCGCGCGGCCTCTTCAGCGGTGATGCCCGCCTTCTTCAGCGTTTCGGGATCGATCCAGCGCGCCGGATCGACCGCGGCGCGCGAGGTGGCGACTTCCAGCGTCATCTGGTCGGGCCCGGCGAAATAGATCGAGCGGCACATGCCGTGATCGATCGGGCCGATGACATTGACGCCGTGGCTGCGGATGCGGTCGCGAATGGCGATGAGGTCGGCGTCAGTGTCGACGTTGAACGCAAGGTGCTGCAGCGCGCCGGGGGCGCACGGCATCTCGCCGCGTCCCGCGTGCGTCACGCCGAGCTGGATCGGGATCTTGTCCACGTCCGGCAACTGCACGAGCGAGAAATACGAGTGGTCGTTCATGCGCAGGAAGGCGTGCAGCCCGCCGGGCACGCCGTGCATGTCGAACAGCGCGACGAGCGGACAGCCCATGACCTGCGAGAAGAAGTCGATGTGCTTCTTGATGTCGCCCACCATGAAGGCGAGGTGGTGGATGCCGTTCGGTTGCTGCGCAGTTTGCTGGGCCATGGCGTTGTTCCTCCGTCCGTTCGACCCTGCCCTAGCGGCAGGCGAAAACCATTGGGAAGCCGGCTCACCGTCGAGTAGCCAAGACGGAAGACCCGAGCAAGCAAGACGAATGCGATGGAGGAAGCAATGTCCGTGGTGCGCGAGCCGTACGGGTTTGTCCATGCCGACACGAGCAAGCTGAAGGAGGTCTATGGCGGTCCCACCGGCCAGGTGTTCGTCGAGTGCATGCGCATCCGGCCGGAAACGGGCGACTCAAAGACCGTCATCCTGTTCAGCCACCCCATCGGCGGCGGCGCCTTCCTGCCGCTGGTCAGCGCGCTAGCGCACGCGGGGCGCCACGTCATCTACTGCAACCCGCGCTATCGCGGGAACGACACGGCGCTGATCATGGAGAAGTGCGCGCTCGATCTCGGCGCGTGCATCGCCGATCTCAAGACGCGCTTCGGCTACGAGAAAGTCATTCTCGGCGGCTGGTCCGGCGGCGGCTCGCTGTCGATGTTTTATCAGGACCAGGCCGAGCGCCCGACCATCACCACGACGCCCGCGGGAGATGCGGTCGATCTCGTCGGCGCGAACCTGCAACCGGCGGACGGCGTCATGCTGCTCGCCGCCCACATCTCGCGCTCGGTGACGATGACCGAATGGCTCGATCCCTCGATCCTCGACGAGGACAAGCCGTTCGAGCGCAACATCGAACTGAACATCCACGATCCCGCCTGCCCCAACCAGCCGCCCTACACGGCCGAGTTCGTCGCGCGTTTCCGCGCGGCGCAGATCGCGCGCAACCGGCGCATCACCGCGCGCGCGAAGGCGGGCCTCGCCGCGCTGAAGACCGCGGGGACGCCGGATGCGGAGCGCTGCTTCGTCGTGCAGGGCACCATGTGCGACGTGCGCTGGCTCGACCCCGCGCAGGATCCCTCCGACCGCCGCGCCGGCACGTGCTACCTCGGCGACCCGCGCATCGCCAACGACGGCCCCGTCGGCCTTGGGCGCTTCACCACGCTGCGCTCATGGCTGTCGCAATGGAGCTATGACGAGAGCCGCGCCAACGGCGTGACGAACGGCGCGCGCGTCACCTGCCCGGCGCTGGTGATCAACAACACCGCCGATCTCGCCTGCACGCCGAGCCATGCGCAGCGGCTGTTCGATGCGCTCGGATCGAAGGACAAGTCCATCGTCCACATCGAACAGGCCGATCACTATTACGTGGAACGCCGAGACCTGCTGCCGAAAGCCGTCGCGGCCGTCGGCGCATGGCTCGACGACCGCGGCTTCGTGTAGGCGCTACTTGGTCGGCGCGACGGGCGGAGCCATCGGCGGACCGCTGAACTCGGCCTCGATGATCACTTCCACGTCGTCGCTCACGCCCATCGTCGTGCCCGGCGCGGGCACGCCGTAGGTGATGCCGTGTGCGGCGCGCTTGATCGCGCCACGCGCGGAAAAGCCGATCCGCGCCTGCGGGTCCATCTCGATGCCGCGCCAGCCGCCGTTGTAGGTGGCCTCGAGCACGAGGGGCAAAGTCACGCCGTGCAGCGTGAAATCGCCGGTGATGCGCGCGGTGTTGGCGCCTGTCGGCTCGACCTTGGTGGAGCGGAACGTGATCTCGCGGAACTTCGCCGTATCGAGGAACTGCGGCCCCTTCAGCTCCGCCATGAATCCCGGCGGCGGCGCAG
Source organism: uncultured Caulobacteraceae bacterium (assembly GCA_964530695.1). GTDB lineage: Bacteria > Pseudomonadota > Alphaproteobacteria > Caulobacterales > Aquidulcibacteraceae > VFBF01. The sequence goes on along the minus strand of CAZGYQ010000020.1, from coordinate 24,401 downwards.
GCACGGCGAGCGAGGCGGGATCAACCGTCGCCGTCACACTCGCCGCGGCGAGGTTCGCGGGATCGAGAGTGAGCGTCGCGTCGAACTTGTCGAAGCGCCCCGTGTAGTTGGAGAAGCCGAGATGGTTCACCCGGAACATCAGCGTCGCGTGCGTCTTGTCGAGCTTGTATTCGCCTGCGGGAATATCCGCGACGACCGGCGCGGCGGCGGGCGCTTCCGGCGCCGGCGCCTCAGGCGCCTTCGGCGGCGTGCAGGCCGCCAGCAGCGCGATGCATCCAGCCGCGATCCATGTCTTCATCATCTTTGCGCTCCAGCACTCAGTTGAGGATCAGCCCGCCGTCGACGGGGATCGTCTGGCCGTAGACATAGGCTGAAAGCGGCGACGCGAGGAAGAGCGCGGCGCCCGCCATGTCCTCGGGCGTGCCGAGACGCCTGGCGGGAATGCTGCGCAGCGTGGCTTCAAGACGCTCGGGATTTTGCGTGGTGACGCGCGTGAGTTTGGTATCCACGAGGCCCGGCGCGATGCCGTTGATGCGGATGCCGTCGCCCGCCCAGGCCACCGCAAGCGTGCGCGTGAGACCGACCGCGCCCGCCTTCGAGGCATTGTATGCGGGATTGCCGATCGTCGCGTGGTAGGCGGCGGTGGAGCTGATGGTGATGAGAGCGCCCTGCGAGGCCTTCAGCATGGCGTGGAACTTCGTCGCGCAGGCCATGATGCTTCCCAGGTTCACGTCCATGACCTTCTGGAAGCCCTTCATCTCGAACTCGCCGCGCCGGTAGATCACCGTGCCTTGCGCGAGGATGAGCACGTCGAGCGACGTGAACGCAGGCTTCTCGGCCGCCACCGCATCGAAGTCCGACACATCCACCTGCGCATAGCCGAGCCCGGCGAGATCGGAGCCTTCCTCGTTCGCGTAATCCGCCGCTGTCGCGCGCGTGCCCCACACATGCACCGACGCGCCGCGCGCCTTGAACGCATGCGCGATGCCGTTGCCGATGCCGCTCGATCCGCCGACGACCAGCACCGTCTTGCCCGTGAAATCCAGATCGCCCACGCGTCGCCTCCTCAAGAAAGCGCGGACCGTGCGCGGTTGCCGTTGCGCGGGTCAAGCGAAGGCGCGCTACAACCGGGACGCGCATCAGGCGCGTTGACACGCATATGGGGAATATGCTGGATATTCCCGCATGGGTTGTATGTCGCGGGATTTCTCCACTGAAAGCGTGTGTGCGGTCGCGGCGATCGGCGCCGGCGGCGGGCGAATATCCGGGGAAACGGCGTTCGAGTTCGTGCGCTGGCGCGGCGAGACGCCTGTCAGCCACACGTGGACGCGGGCGGACCTGCGCGCCGTCGTGGCCGCGGAGGCCGTGCAACTCGCTGCGCGCACGCAGCCGGGAGACCGGGTGATCGTCGCCCATCCGCCGGGGCCGGCGTTCGTCGCAGGCTTTCTCGCCTGCCTCGCATCAGGCCGCATCGCCGTGCCCGCCGCCGCGCCGCTGACCGCCGCGTCGAAAGCCGCCGTCGCACGCCTTGAAGACGCATCCGGCGCCGCGCTTGTCCTGAGCGGCGGAGAACGCCTCGCGCCGGACGCCTCCGCGGACAGCGGTCGCGACCACACGTTCGACGCGCCCGCACAAGACGACATCGCCTATCTGCAGTTCACGTCCGGGTCGACGCAGGCGCCGCGCGGCGCGGTCATCACCCATCGTGCGCTGCGCGCGAACCTCGCCGCCATCGGCGACGCGTGGGCGCTCGGCGCGGATGATCGCGGCGTGTTCTGGTTGCCGCCCTTCCACGACATGGGTCTCGTCGGCGCAATCCTGGCGCCGCTCGCCTTCGGCGTGCCGTCGACGCTGATGCACCCCGCCGCATTCCTGCAACGCCCCGCCCGCTGGCTGCAGTTGATGTCTGATCGCCGCGCCACCTTCAGCGGCGGGCCCAACTTCGCCTATGATCTCGTCGCAGAGCGCGTCGCGGCGGCGGATCTCGCCGGGCTCGATCTCTCGGCGTGGCGCGTCGCCGTGAACGGCGCCGAGCCCGTGCGGCGCCGCACCATGCGGCGGTTCGCGACCGCGCTGGCGCTGGCGCCGACAGGGTTTCGCGACGGCGCCTTCGCGCCGGGCTACGGGCTGGCGGAATCGGTGTTGTTCGTCAGCGCGCGTCGCACCACGGAGACCGCATCGCCCTGTGCAGGCGATGATGAAACGCCTGTCGACTGCGGGCCGCCCGGCCATGGCGTCACTGTGCAAATCGTCGATGAAACAACGCAGCGCGCCCTGCCCGACGGCGAGACCGGCGCGATCTGGGTGGCGGGCGACAGCGTCGCCGCCGGGTACTGGAACGCGCCGGACGCAACCGCCGCCACGTTCGATGCACGGTTGCCCGGCGACGCGCGCGCCTGGTTGCGCACGGGGGACATCGGCCTGCTGCGCGAGGGACGCCTGCACGTCTGCGGCCGCGCGAAGGACGTGCTGATCCGCGGCGGACGGAAAGTGCACGCGGCCGATGTGGAGGCGGTCGTCGCCGCCGCGCTCGGCCGGCGCGTCCCTGCGGCGGCGTTCGCGCTATCCGGCGCCGCGCAGGAGGAAAGCATCGCCGTCATCGTCGAGTATGCGCCGGACGATGCGGACGCCTGCTTCGCCACACTCGTCGACGCCATCGCCGCCGCCCTCGATCTCACGCCCGACGTCATCGCGCTGTGCGGCCCCGGCGCCGTGCGTCTCACCACCAGCGGTAAGATCGCGCGCGCGGCCACCCGCGATGCGTGGTGCGCCGACCTGCTCCCCGTCCGCGCCGTTTGGCGCCGCCCCGTTTCCCCGGCCGTCTCCGCGGCCGTCTCCCCGGCCGACTCCATCGCCGCCTGAAAGGAACCACGATGCCCGCCACAGCGCTCAAACCGGCCTTCACCGAACCCCAGATCCGCGCCGCGATCCGCACGTCGCTCGCGAGCGCACTCTCGGTTCCCGAAGCGACGCTCGACGACGAGCGCGATTTCGACGCCTACGGCCTGCCGTCTCTCGAAGCCGTCGAACTCGCGGGCGAACTGGAGGATTTTCTCGGGCGCGAGATCGACGCGGAGATCATCTTCGAGCACCCCTCCATCGCGCAGCTCGCGCGCCATCTGGCGGGGACGCCATGAGCGCATCGTTGAAACGGGTCGGCGCAACCCCCGAAGCCATCCAGGCGCACTACGATGCGGGGGACGCCTTCTTCGCGCTCTTCCTCGACCCCACGCGCACCTATTCGTCCGCCCTGTTCGCCAACGGCGCCGACGATCTCGACGCCGCCCAGTTCGCCAAGATCGACTGGCATCTCGAACGCGCGGGCGTGCGCGCCGGCAAACGCCTGCTCGACATCGGCTGCGGCTGGGGCGGGTTGATCGAACGCGCCGTGCGCGCGCATGGCGCCACCGAAGCCGTCGGCCTCACGCTGAGCGCGGCACAGGCGCGCCATGTCGCTGCATCACAGAACGCCTGCATGTCCGCGCGGCTCGAGGACTGGGCCGACCACGCGCCCGCCGCGCCCTATGACGCCATCACTTCCGTCGGCGCGTTCGAGCACTTCGCTGCGGCGGGCCTCCCGCGCGACGTGCGCGTCGCCGCCTACGGGCGCTTTTTCGCAAAATGCGCGGACATGCTCGCGCCCGGAGGCCGCCTCTCGATCCAGACCATCGCCTACCCCGCCGGCTTCGACCGCGCCGCCTATGACGCAACCGACTACGGCGCCTTCGTGCGCGAGCGCATATTCCCGGAGTCCGACCTGCCGACGCTGCCGGAAATCCTCGAAGCCGCCGACGGCGCGTTCGAGCCCGTCATCGTCCGCAACGATCGCCGCTGCTATGCGCGCACGGCGCGCATCTGGCGCGGGCGCCTCCGTGATCGCGAGGCGGAGGCGACAGCCCTCGTCGGCGCGCAGCGCGTGCGCGATCTCGACCGCTATTTCCGCACCTCCGCCGGCGCCTTCGACATCGGCACGCTGCAGCTCCTGCGCATCGCCTTCCAGAAGAGGAGGCCCGGCCGATGACCCTTGCAGACTGGCTCACGGCAAGGATCGCCGCCGAGACCGGCGTGGCGGACGTGGACGCGGACACGCCCGTCTACCGTTACGGCGTCGACTCCCGCATGCTGGCCCTCATCATCGATGCCGCCGAGCGCACCCACGGCGTCACCGCCGATCTCGACAGGATCAGCCCCGCCGAAACCATCGCCGCGCTGGCCGCCGCCATGGCGCCCGACGACATGAAACAGGCCGGCTGACCGCGCCGTCGACCGCCAAAGGTTGACCACTTGCCCGGCTTGGGCGACTGACGCGCCATGACGATGAAACCGATCATCTTCGGCTGCGCCGGGACCAAGCTCACGCCCGAGGAGCATGCCTTCTTCAAGGCCGTGCGTCCGTGCGGCTTCATCCTCTTCCGACGCAACTGCGAGAGCGTGGCGCAGACGCAGGCCCTCGTGGAATCGCTGCGCGAGGTGATCGACGATCCGCTGGCGCCGATCTTCATCGACCAGGAAGGCGGCCGGGTCCTGCGCATGCGCCCGCCCGTGTGGTGGAAAGCGCCCGCCTCCGGCCTCATCGGCAAACTCGCGAACACGAACATGGACGCCGCGATCCAGCTCGCGAACGACACCGGCGCCGCCATCGGCGCGCAGCTCGGCGAGTGCGGCGTCAATGTCGACTTCGCGCCCTGCCTCGACGTGGTGTTTCCCTACACGCACGACGCCATCGGCGACCGCGCCTTCCACAGCGATCCCGCCATCGTCTCGGCCCTCGGCCGCGCCTTCACCGACGGCCTCGCCCTCTACGGCGTGCAGGGCTGCATCAAGCACCTGCCTGGCCACGGCCGCGCCAATCTCGACAGCCACCTCGATCTCCCGGTGATCAACGCGAGCCTCGATGAACTCGAGGTCGATCTCGCGCCGTTCATCGCACTCGCCGATCTGCCGTGGGGCATCGTCTCGCACCTCCTGTTCCCCGCGCTCGACCCGAAGGAGCCGGCGACGACATCGAAGCGCATCATCGACGAGATCATCCGCGGCCGCATCGGCTACGAGGGCCTGCTCGTCACCGACGACATCTCGATGAAGGCGCTGAAGGCGCCGGTGGACGTTTCCTCCGCGCGCGCACTCGAAGCGGGCTGCGACATCGTCTGCCACTGCAACGCCGACATGGCCGAGATGCAGCCCATCGCGGACGCCATCGGAGTGATGGACGAGGCGCTCGCCGCGCGGTTCGAGATGATCCGGCGCCCGTGCGTCTCCGAACCCTTCGCCGAAATCGCCGATCTCGCGGCGTCCATCGACGCGCGCATCGCGGCGCTGGCGTGATTCCGGGATCGCCGCTGCTGTCAGTCGTGATCGACACGCGCGGCGACACGTTGCGCGTATCGCGGGAGATGCACCAACTCACCGAGGTCCTGGCGCGTGCGCCCGCCATTCTCACCCCGTTTGAGCGCGAACGCTGCGACCGCGTGATCCCGGCGGCGCCCCGCGCACTACGAACAGCTGCACACGTGCTCAAGCGCGAGGCGCTCGCGACGGCGCTCGGTCAGAGCCCGCTCGATGTCCCGCTGACGGAACCGGCCGACCGCCCGTTGCTGGCGCCGCCGCATGACGCCTTGCACGTGAGCCTGTCGCACACACACGGTGCTGTCGCGATCGCGTTTGGGCCCGATCCCGTGGGCGTCGACATCGAATCCCTCGACCGTGCCGACGACGCACTCGCGCTTGCGCAACGCTATTTCGCGCCGGGAGAGACCGCGTTGCTGGGCCACGATACGAGCGGCTTTGCATTCGCATGGCGCTGGACGGCGAAGGAAGCGCTCAAGAAGGCCGCCGACATCGATCTGACCGACGCGCTCGCCCGGCTCATGCCGCCCGATGCCCCGGAATATTTCGAGGCGCACGGCGCACGGTTCGACGTGATGCGTCCCGCCGAAGGCTTCGTCTGCGCGCTCGCGCGCATGCGCTGACGGTCGCTACACCCCGATCCCGCCGAACAGCGCGTACTTTACGTTCATGTAGTCCTCGAGGCCGTACTTCGAGCCTTCGCGGCCCATGCCGCTGTCCTTTACGCCGCCGAACGGCGCGACTTCCGTGGACGCCAGCCCCTCGTTGACGCCGATCATGCCGTACTCCAGCGCCTCCATCATGCGCCATGCGCGGCCGAGATCGCGGGTGAAGAAGTAGCCGGCGAGGCCGAACTCTGTGTCGTTGGCCATGGTGACCGCTTCTGCTTCGGTCTCGAAACGGAAGAGCGGCGCGACGGGTCCGAACGTCTCCTCGCGCGCGATCTTCATGCCGGCCGTCACATCGACCAGCACCGTCGGTTCGAAGAACGTGCCGCCAAGCGGATGGCGCACGCCGCCGGCCAGCACGCGCGCGCCGTGACTGCGCGCGTCGGTGATGTGCTCTTCCACCTTTGCGATCGCCGCGCCGTCGATGAGCGGCCCCTGCTCCACGCCCGCTTCGAGCCCGTCGCCCACCTTCAGCGCGCGCACGGCGGCGGCGAACTTCTCCGCGAACGCATCGTACACGCCGGCCTGAACGAGGAAGCGGTTGGTGCACACGCAGGTCTGGCCGGAGTTTCGGAACTTCGACAACACCGCCGCCTTCACCGCCGCGTCGAGATCTGCATCGTCGAACACGATGAACGGCGCATTGCCGCCGAGTTCCATCGACACGCGCTTCATGTTGGCGAGCGCCCGCGCGCCCAGATCCTTGCCAACCTCGGTGGAGCCGGTGAAGGTGATCTTCCGCACGGCGGGATTTTCGCACATCTCAGCCGCAATCGGCGCGGCCGAACCCGTCACCACGTTCACGACGCCCGCCGGAAAACCGACCTTCTCGCAGATCGCCGCGACCGCGAGCGCCGACAGCGGCGTCTGGCTCGCCGGCTTGATCACCATCGTGCAACCGGCGCCCAGCGCCGCCGCGAGTTTGCGCGCGATCATGGAGTGCGGGAAATTCCACGGCGTGATGGCGCCGACGACGCCCACCGGCTCCTTCGTCACAAGGATGCGCTTGCCCGGCCACGGCGAAGGGATCGTGTCGCCGTAAACGCGCTTGGCCTCCTCGCCGAACCAGCGAAAGAACGCCGCGCCCCCGGCGATCTCGCCCTCAGCCTCCGCGCGTGACTTGCCCTGCTCGCGCGTCAGCAGCTCGCCGAGCGCCTTCTTTTCCGCCAGCAGCGCGTCATGCAGCGCGAACATCAGCTCCGCCCGCTCCTTGGCGAGAAACGACCGCCATGTGGTGAACGCCCGCGACGCGGCGGCGATGGCGCGCGCCGTTTCCGCACGGCCGCACCGCGGCACGGTCCCCAGCGTGGCGCCGCTCGCAGGGTTGGTCACCGCGATTGTCTGGCCGTCGTCAGCCCGAACCCACTTGCCGTCGATGAAGCAGGCATCCTTCAGCCAGGCGTCGCTGATCATGGCGAGTTCCCTATCAGTATCCGTGTCAATCCGGGGTGGCTGTCCTAGCGCCGCCGGGCGTCGAAGTCGACCGACGGGCGCCGCAGGTTGCGCTCCGCCGCAACTCATGGCTCATCGCGTCCTGTCATTCACAGGGTCTGAAAGCGTCGATGCTTTGGCTGCGCGGCCTGTTCCAGAGCCATCTCGATCTCGCCTTCTCGCCGGCGCGCGGCGTGGAGACGCGGATCGTCGACCGGCCGGGACTGTGGATGGCGCCGGACGCGCTCGCAAGCCTGGTCGAAGACATTCGCACGGTGGCGGCCGAGACGCTTCCCGTCGGCGAACTGACGTACGGCGTGCTCGGCGGCGCTCCCGAACGGTTGAAGGCGAGCGTTCTCACCGTCGTCTATGACAAGGCGACGAAGCGCCCGATCGCGTTCAATGCGCTTGCGTGGATGCCGATGGGCCTGCGCGGGCGCGCAACGGATGTGCTGCACATGGGCCTCGTGATGGTGTCGCCGACGGCGCGCAGCCAGGGCCTGTCGTGGATTCTCTACGGTCTCACGTGCTTCCTGCTGTTCGCGCGCGGCGGCATGCGGCCGATCTGGATTTCCAACGTCACGCAGGTGCCGGCCGTTGTGGGCATGGTGACGGAAAGCTTCGCGCACGTGTACCCCACGCCCGACAACGCGCCGCAGACGTTCGATCATCTCATGCTCGCGCGCCAGATCATGCGCGGCCACCGCCATGTCTTCGGCGTCGGCCCCGATGCGGGCTTCGACGAGACACGGTTCGTCATCACCAACGCATACACCGGCGGATCGGACGACCTGAAGAAGACGTTCGAGCAGGCTGCGAAGCACCGCCAGCAGAAATACAACGATCTCTGCGCCGGTGCGCTCGACTATGCGCGCGGCGACGACTTCCTGCAGATCGGCCAGGTGAACATGGCGGCGGCGCAGAAATACGCCTTCGCCGAAGTGCCGCGTGAATCGCTGCCGGGCCTCGTCATGAGCGGCGCCTTCCTCGGTCTGCAATCCATCTTCCTGCCGCTGATCCACTGGCTCGATGCAAAGAAGCCCTGGGGATCGCTGCGGCCCTTCCGGGACACACGCGCATGAGCGATTTCACGTACGACGAGTTCGTCACCCGCAATCTCGGCTTCGTCACGCCGGAGGAGCAGGCAAAGCTGCGCGCGGCGCGCGTGTTCATTCCCGGCGTCGGCGGCATGGGAGGCGCTGCCTTCATGCTGCTGGTGCGCGCGGGCGTGGGGAACTTCGCGATCGCCGATCTCGACACGTTCGAGGTTTCGAACCTCAACCGCCAGCTGTTCGCGACACTCGACACGGTGGGCCAGTCGAAGGTCGAAGCGGCGGCCGTGGGGGCCTTGAAGATCAATCCCGAATTGAAGCTCGAAGTGATGGGCGCCGAGTGGATCGACCGCATCGAGGACATCGCCGCGCGCCATCCCGTCATCGTCAACGGCACAGATGACGCGAAGTGCGGCGTGCGCATGTACCGCGTGGCGCGAGAGAAACGCGCGACGGTGATCGACGCCTACGCGGCAACGCTTCCCTCAGTCTATGTCGTACGGCCCGACGATCCGCGCCCGGAAGAGCGCATGCGCTATCCCACGGTCGGCAAGGACTGGCGGGCGATCACCGACGAGGACCGGATGGGATGCCTCAACCGCGAACTCGAGTGGGCGCTGACCCACTCAAACACGCACCGCCACGTGGATCTCGCCATCGCCGCCGAACTCGCCGCGGGCAAGCGCAAGCGCTTTTCCTTCGCGCCGATGGTGATCTCCACCGGCGCGCTGATGGCCTACGAAGCGATCCGCCTCATCCTCGGGCGCGACGGTGGCGCAGACCACCGCGGCTACTTCTTCAATCCGCACACGCCGGGCGTCGAGAAGCCGCTGCCGTGGCCGCTGTCGGCCGCGAAAGGCGCGCTCGTGCGGCGATTCATGACCAAGATGGGCGCCGGCCCCGCATGAGCGCCGCGGAGTCCGCCGCGATCGTCCTCAACGTGCTCGCCTTCGCGGGCGCGGGCGCGTTCCTCATGTTCCACGCGGACGAACGGCGCCGCTCGCCGGTCGACACGCGACTCTCGGCGATGTTCCTGCTGCTGATGGCGCTTGTCGGCGTGCGCGCGACACGCTGGGCGATCGAAGCGCCGGTCCTGCAGCGCGTCGAGGAGGCGCTTGCGGCCGCGCTGCCGCTGTTTGCGCTGGCGCTGGCGGAAGGCCTGATGCGCCGCCACGCGCCGTCGCTGATGAAGCGCGTGTTCCTGATCGGCTCGGTGGGCGTGGCGCTTCTGGCGCTGCTGCGACCGAATGCGGTGAGCATGGAGTTCACTGTCATGCTCGGCGTATTGGTGGCGGGCGGGCTCGCCGCGACGGCGCTTCTGTTGTTTCTGCGCGACAGGCGTTCGCTGTCGCCGTCGGAGAACGCCGCGATCAGCGCGATGGGGCTCGGCCTGCTCGCAGCGCTGCCGTTCGTGGCGGGCGATTTCCTCTACGCAGCGGGACTTTCGCCGTGGCGTGCTGGCGGCATTGCGCTGCTGCTGTTCGTCTACGCCACCGCCCGCCTCACCGCGACGGGCGCGGGCGGCACAGCCGCTCTCGCCGATCTCGCGCTCGCCGTCTTCGGCGCGGGCGTGGCCTTCATGACGCTTGTCGCGCTCGTCGGCCCGCCCGATCTCGTCACCGGCGGCGCATGGCTGCTCGTGATCTTCGGCATCGTGCTGGTGATCCTGATCGTGCAGGCGCTGCGCGAACGCGATACCGCGCTCGGGCGCCAGGAACTGCTCACCGCCCTCGCCGATGCCCCGCCTGCGCCGCTCGACGCCTTCATTGATCATGTGCTGGCGTCGCCCATGCTGCAGCGCGCGACGGTGCTTGAGGGCGCGGGCCTGCACGACTTTGACGACACACGTGTGCGCGCAGGGCTCGACGCAGCGCCCGTCCTGACGATCGCGGAAGCACGCCGGATGGGCGGCGCAGGCGAACCGCTCGTCGCGCTCATGGAAACCCACGAAGCCACACACGTGGTCGTGCTTGCGCGGACGCCGCTGCGACTGCTGGTGGTGAACATGCCCGGCCTTTCGTCAGGCCCCGATGTCGCCGTACAACTGACGCTCCTGCACAGGCTGGCGATGGCGGCGGAGCGCACGGCATGAGCGACGCGATGGCGACCTTCGACGAGTACGAACGCATCACGCTCGTGGCGGAGGCGAACCTCGCGCCGTCGGTCCACAACATCCAGCCGACCCGCTTCCGCTTCGCACCCGACGGCGCCATCGAGATCCACGAGGACACGCGCCGGCGCATTCCCGTCGGCGATCCGACCGGCGCGGACAACCGCAAGAGCTTCGGCGCTGCAGCGGAAGGCCTCGTTCTGGCGCTCGCCGCGCGCAATATCTCCGCCCGCATCGAGACTGGCGGCGACGCGATTGCGCGGATCACGCTGCACCCGGAGGCTGCGCCCGACCCGTTGCGCACACATGTCTCGAAGCGCGCCACATGGCGCGGCGCTTTCGACAGGCCGATCACGCGCGACGTCAGGGCGCTCGAGAAACTCGCGGCGGGCGGCGACGTGACGGTCGTCACGGACCCGGCCCGCATCGCCGAGATCGCCACGCTCTACGACGACACGAGCCTCATCACACTGCGCGACGGCGCCTATCGCGCGGAACTCGTCTCGTGGATGCGCTTCACGCGGGCTGCGAAGAACTGGAGCCGCGACGGCCTCAACGCCGAGGCGATGGCGCTCTCCCCGTTCGAGGGCTTCGCGGCCGGCGTGGTGATGGGCCCGCTGCTCTTTCCCGTGCTCAACGCGTTTGGCGCCGCGCGGCCGCTCATCGCCGAAGGCGCCAAGGTGACGAGCGCCGCCGGCGTCGTCCTTTTCCATCGCCCCCAGAGCGAGAGCGATTTCGACACAGGGCGCCGCTTCTATCGCGCATGGCTCGAGATCACCGCGCTGGGCCTGTACCTGTGCCCGATGTCAGTGCTCGCGGATTCGCCAACCGCTTCGGCGCAGTTGAAGCGCGCCTACGACATCGCCGATGACCGAAACCTCGTCACGGCGTTCCGCGTCGGGCGTCGACCGCCGAATGCGAAACAACCGCCGCGCGCGCGCCTGCCCGCCTCCGAACTGATCGTGTAGTCACAGCAGCTTCAGATACTCGATGAGCGCGGCCTTTTCGGCCTCGCTGAGCCCGGCGACATCGGCCTCGTGCCCACGATTGGACAAGCCGGGCTGCGTCGTGTCGATCAGCGCAGGCTTAGACCACGGCGCATAGCCCGCAGGATAGACGTAGGCGCCGGACGCATCGACCGCGCCGTCGATGCCGAGCGTGCGGTAGTTCAGCCGATGCCCGCCGACCATGAACCGCGCCGGGCGCTCCGACGGCGTGAGCAGCTGGCGGATGGTCGGCACCGAGCCGTTGTGCAGGTAGGGCGCGGTCATCCACACGCCGCTGAGCAACGGCGCCACGTAGCCCGCCGTCGCGCGCGCTCCGATAAGATCGCCGTAGGACGAGCGCTTCACCGCATCCGCCAGCGTCGAAGTGAACGCGGCCGCGCGCGCCGGTTCGGTGTCGTAGGGCGCGATGCGGTTCGGAAACGATTGCAGCACCGGCCGTTCAAGGCTGTCGTCGTAGGCGCCGTGGCATGAGGCGCAGCGTGCCGCGTACACCGCGCGACCGCGCGCGGCCTTTGCGGAATCGATCGCTCCCGGGAAGCGCGGCGGCGCGTAACCCGCGAAGAAGCGGAACACGTCCTTCGCCTCGCCAAGGTAGCCGCGCGCGCGATCGGGCCGCACGCCCATGCTCGGCACGGTGAAAAAGGCGGTAATGGTCGCCAGATCATCGAGGTGCGCGGGCGTGATGTCGGCGCGGCGCATTTCGCGATCGGAGATCATGCCCGCGGGCGCGTAGGCGCCGTCGTAGAGGAGCGAGGAGCGCAGGCCTCGGTCGCCGAGATCGGGGATCGAGGTGAAGCCGCGCTCGATCGCATGCGCATCGCCGTGGAGCAGCGCGAGCTGCATCTTGAGCGCAGCGACCCCGTTGGTGAGCCCCGGCGCGCCGTTGATGAAAGGCAGCGGCCCGCCGCCGGCCGCGGCGATCTTTTTCATCCGCGCGCCCACACGCGGCGCGACGAAGGAGCGGAAGGTTTTCAGTTCCTGCGCATCGGTATCGGGAAACACCTTCGGCACGGCGGCGATGACGGCATCCATGTCCGGCTGCTCGGCGAATGCGGTGTAGATCGACTGCACATAGGCTTCGAGATCGAGCGAGGTGTTCGGCGCGCCGAGCCACGCAGTATCGATTCGCGGCGCTCCCGCAGCATCATAGGTCGCGCCCGCGTGACAGCTCGCGCAGCCGAGATTGGCGACGGTGAGTTCGACGCGCGGGACTGCGCGGCGGATGACGCCGGCGTTCAGACCAAGCGGCGTATCGCGCTGCGGCGGCGCCGCGCCTTGCGGCCAGTTGCCGATGGTCTCCGGATAGAGAAAGCCGAACCGCGTCATCACCGTGCGCAGCGTCTGCGGCGCGACCTCGGCGCCGGTGCGCCGCGCTTCCGCGAGCACGAGCGCGGTTCCTGCGAGCCGCCACGGCGTCGCGTGCGTCTCCAGCGCATCGGTGTCCAGCGCGCCGAAATCGCTCAGCGCAAACAGCACGCCGCCGCGCGCTTCCGGCGTCATCGCGGCGGTGTCGTAGGCGGCGAGCGCGCTGGAGCGCGCCTTGCCGTAGCCGCGCAGGAAATCGCCGACGCCGCCGCATCCGGCGAGCAGCGCCATCGCCGCGAGCAGAACCGCTATCCGTTTCATGCCTCTGTCCCCCTCGCCTTTTGCGCCGCGTGCAGCGCCGCCATCACGAGCGCGCCCGCCGCCAGAACACCAAGCCCGAACAGCGCGCCCACGCGCACGTAGTCGACCGACGACCATACCATGGCGAGACTCGCCGCCGCGAACGCGAGCGGCAGCACCGGATAGAATGGCGTGCGGAACGGACGCGGCGCGTCCTTCTCGCGAATACGCAGGATGATCACCGCCAGTCCGCTTGCAGCCATGAACAGCCAGAACACAGGCGCGGTGTAGTCCACGAGCGTCGCGAAGCCGTCATAGACGGCGCCGAGGCAGACGAGCAGGATCGAAACGGCGCCCTGTGCGAGATACGCCGTGGTCGGGATCGCGCGCCTGCCGTCCCAGCGGCCGAGGCGTGCGAGCGCGGGCCAGTCGTGCGCGGCGGCGTAGGTGGTGCGGCCGCCGACGATGATCGTCGCGTTGATCGAGGTGAATGCCGCGCATGCGATCGCAATGGCGGTGAGCCAGCCTGCGTCCGGGCCGAACGCGCGCGCCATGAGATCGGCGGCAGGCGCGGCGCTCTTCGCCAGCGCCTCGATGCCGAGGCCGCGCCAGAAGGCCCACGCGGCGAAGAGGTAGAGCGCGGTGATGACGACCACGCTGATCACGAGCGCGCGCGCCATGCCGCGTCTGGGATCGCGCACCTCTGCGGACAGCGTCGCGATCTCGTTCCAGCCGCCGTAGGCGAGCAGCGCAAACACGATGGCGTAGCCGAAGGTCGCCGGCGGTGTTGCGGGCGAAGCGGGACTTGCGCTTGCGGGCGCCACGCCCTGCATGACCATCCAGATCGCCGCCGCGCCCATCATCACGACGCCGAGCACTTCGAGCGCCGTCAGCGCGTAATCGCCCGCCGACTCGCTGTTCATGCCGCGCAGGTTGAGCGCCGTGAGCCCCGCCACCGAGAGGATCGCCCAGATCGCGCCGCCATGGGGGCCGAGCGAAACGACCTCCTGCATGTAGTCGCCGAACACGAAGCCGAGCAGCGCGATGGAGCCGGTGTTGATGATCGCAAAGCGCGACCAGGCGAAGAGGAAGGCTGCGCCCTTGCCGTAGGCGCGTTTGAGGAAGTGGTAGTCGCCGCCCGCATCGGGAAAGGTGGTGGCGAGTTCGGCGTAGCACAAGGCGCCGACGAGCGAGACGAGCCCGCCGATGCCCCACGCCGCAAACAGCCAGACCGTCGATCCCGCGTTCTCCGCCACCAGCGCCGGCGACTTGAAGATGCCCGCGCCGACGACCATCGCCACCGCGAGCATGACGACGTAGGTCTCGCTGACATGGCGGCGGGGGGCGGACAGGGTTGCGGCTCCAGGTGACGCTGTGTTGTAGCGTATTGCGCCGGCGCTTTCTTCCCCCGTTCACGGGGGAAGTACCCGGCGCAGCCGGGGGATGGGGGGCGCCTGAGCGTCCACGCGCCGCCCCCTCCGACTCACGCTGCGCGTGAGCCACCTCCCCCGTTTCGCTTCGCTCGCGGAGGAGGAAATCCAGAGCTACGGCGTCAGCACCATCCGGCCGACGACCTTGCCGCCGCGCAGGTCGTTGAGGGCGTCATTGGCTTCCGCCAGCGGGCGCTCGCGCATCATCGGCGGGGCGATCTTGCCTTCGCGCATGTAGGCCATAAGGTCGCGCGCCTCGTCGAGGGAGCCGACATAGGAGCCGCCGAGCGTCATCGCCTTGAACGGCAGCGACGGGATCGGCAGCGGGATAGCGCCGCCGTAGAGGCCGACGACGAACACCTTGCCGCCGCGACGGATCGCGCCGATGGCGAAGCCGAGCGTTGCGGGCGCGCCGACGAAGTCTATGGCGCCGGCCACGTCGCCGCGTGCGATGAGCGCTTCGAGCGCTTTGGGATCGGAGGGATCGACGGCTTCTGTGGCGCCGCGTTCCAGTGCGGCCTTGCGCGCGCCTTCGCTCACGTCGGCGGCGATGATCGGGCCGTCATGCAGCGCGGCGGCGGCCGCGAGGCCGGACAGGCCCACGCCGCCGAGACCGACGAGCAGGATCGCCGCGCCTTTCTCGATGCCGTCGAGCTTCCGGAATGCGCTGTAGCCTGTGAGGCCAGAACACATGGCGACGCCCCCGGCGCCGGGCGGGAGATTGCCGCACGGGATGAGCGCTTCGGCGACAGGCACGTGGCAGTAGTCTGCGTAGCCGCCGTGGATGCGCGTGCCGAGGCCGCGGTTGTCGGCGCACAGATGCTGTTCGCCGCGCGCGCAGGCCGGGCATTTGTGGCAGCCGATCCACGGGAACACTGCGACGCGATCGCCGACTTTCACCTTCGGATTCTGCTTGGCCGCATCGGGACCGAGCGCCTCGACGACGCCTTCGATCTCGTGGCCCATGATCAGCGGCAGGAGTTGCACCGGCAGCTCGACGGCGGGCGCGTCCTTGCCCATGTCGAACTTGCCGTCATGGATGTGGACATCGGAGTGGCACACGCCGCACCCGGTGACGCGCACGAGCGCTTCGGCGCCCTTCAGCGCGGGCAGTTCGACGGTGATTTCTTCCAGCGGCTTTCCGAACGCCGTGACTGCCTGGCCGTGCATGTGTCTCTCCTTGTTGGGACCGCGGGCCTTCAGGCCCGCACTGCGATGTTGCGAGCCTGAAGGCTCGCGGTCCCTGTGTGTCGCTTGCCTACCGCCCCGTCGGCAGATCCTTGTACGCCACGTCCTTGTCGACGCGCACGTCCTGCGGCAGGCCGAGGACGCGTTCGGCGATGATGTTCTTCAGGATCTCATCCGTGCCGCCGGCGATGCGCAGGCCCGGCGCCCACATGAAGGCCTGCTGGAAGGCCGCGTCCATCGGCGCGGACGACCCGTCGGCGATGATGCCGTAGTGGTCTTCGGCCTCGATGGCGGAATTGGCGATGTCCTGCATCTGGTTGGCGTTGATGATCTTGCCGATGGAGCTTTCCGGGCCCGGCGTCTGGCCTTTGGAGAGCGCGGTCATCGTGCGGTACTTGCCGAGCTTGTAGCCCTCGGCGCGCACGTACCAGTCGGCGAGCTTGGCGCGGAACGCCTTATCCTGCAGGAGCGCGGCGCCGTCAGCGCCCGTGATATTGCGCGCAAGTTCGAGCACTTCCTTGTAGTCGGGGCCTGACGAGCCGCCCACCGCGAGGCGTTCGTTCATCAGCGTCACGAGCGCCACGTTCCAGCCCGCGCCTTCCGCGCCGAGCATCTGCGCGTGCGGGATCTTCACGTCGGTGAAGTAGACCTCGTTGAAGTTGGAACCGCCCGACATCTGGTGGATCGGGCGCACGTCGACGCCGGGGCTCTTCATGTCGAGGAAGAACATGGTGAGGCCCTTGTGCTTGGGCACGTCGGGGTTGGTGCGGACAAGAAGAATGCCCCAGTCGGAATAGTGCGCGCCGGAGGTCCACACCTTCTGGCCGTTCACGGTCCACGTATCGCCGTCGCGGACGGCCTTCGTCTTCAGACCCGCCACGTCCGATCCCGCCGACGGTTCGGAAAAGAGCTGGCACCAGATTTCCTCGCCCTTGAGCGCGGGGCCGACATGGCGCTGCTTCTGCACGTCGCTCGCAAACGCGATCAACGTCGGGATGCACATGCCGAGGCCGATGGCGAAGGGCGCCGCCGGCGCGTCGAACTTCGCCTCTTCCGCACCGAAGATCACCGCGAAGATCGGCGCCAGGCCCTGCCCGCCCTGCTCCTTCGCCCAGGTGATGCCGGCGAAGCCCGCTTCGGCCTTGGCCTTCTGGTAGGCCTTCGCGGCTTTCAGATAATCCTTGTCCGAGAGCGTGCGCGCGAGGCCCGCGCTGTCGTCGCTCTTGGGCTTGGCGACCGTCTTGAGGAACGCCTGCGCCTTCGCGCGGAATGCGGCTTCTTCGGGCGTGTCGTTGAAGTCCATGAGGCGGCTCCCTGATCTTTTGTGACGGCAAGCTAGGCCGGGAAACAGACGGCGACAACGGCGCCGTTGGGGCAATGGCGCGCTGCCGGCAGGCTGGACCGCGCACCTCCGGGTGCGCATGGGCGGGCGCCGCCAGACTCCGGAGAATCTCGCGTGGCAGGAAACGCTGAAGTGCGGGCCGTAGGCCCGCGGTCCTGTTTCGGCGGTCATGACGTGTCTGCGCCCTCCGGCGCGGGTGCGACAGCGGCGTCGTTGAAAATTTCCGCCGGTGGCGCGACGGCGACAATCGCGCCGGGCGCACTGCGCTTCGGCACGCGCGCGATCGCGCGGGCCACGACCCGGTCGAGATCGTTCAGCACGGCCTGCATCTGCCGGAAGGTCCGCATGGCGATGCCGCGCGTGTAGAGCCTGTCCACGTTCAAGCGCCGCCACGCGAAGCGAAATCCGGGCGGCGCGGATCGTGGAAGGACTGTCGGCAATGCGCCTTCGCGCTTCCGGAATGTCATGCGCGCGCACATCATGGCGAAGACCAGCTCGCGCAGGTCGCGGCGGACCTCGCATTGCATCTCGCGCACCGCGATGCGCCCCTGGCGGAAGCCGACCGCCGCCGCCATCCACGCAAGGATCTCCAGCACCCAGAGCCTGAGGCTCTGGGCGTGCGCGTGGAGATCGGTGCGGCGGAAAGGGGTGATGACCTGCATGGCGTGATCCTGGGGCTCCATCGGGGCGAAGTGACCGACGAAGGATGACAGGGCCGCGACCCCGGTCGGATAGATTCATGTGCGCTTGTTGGCGGCCATGGGCTGCAGGCGAGAGCGGTGTAGTAAAGGGGGGTGCGCGTTCCCCCTGTTTTTGCGAGGTCCGAGCGGCCTACGGCCGCCCGATCATGACGCGCCGGCCCAATCGTGCTATCCAGTTGCACATGGCCGATACCGCCTCGCCTTCCAAGCGCCTGACCGTGCGCCAGTTCCTCGAATGGGAGGAACGGCAGCCGCACAAGTATGAGCTGCTGGACGGCCTTGTCCGGATGATGACGGGCGGGACGCAGGATCATGCGGCCATCGCGGTCAACATCATTGTGGCCCTTCGGGACCGGCTGAGGGGCAAGCCGTGCCGGCCCTGCAACTCCGACGTCAAGGTGCTGACAGCCGGCGGGCAGAGTTACTATCCGGATGCGACGATCGATTGCGGCCCACGCGATGGGCGCGCGACCCAAGCCTCGCGCCCGACAGTCGTCTTTGAAGTGCTGTCGCCCTCGACGCGGGATAGCGACCTGAAGGTCAAACTGCAGCACTACCAGGCGACGCCGTCCATCGCGCAGATCGTCTACGTCGAGACCGACCGCATGCATCTGATGGTCTGGCGGCGCGGCGCGGACGGGTGGGAGGAAACCGAGATCGTCCACCCGGAGGAGCCGCTGGTGATCGAGCCCGTCGGCCTGGCGCTGACGATGGCGGAAATCTACGAGGACGCGACGTTTACGGGGTGAAGCTCTACCGATGGCTACAACAATCGGGTTGCCTAAATGCGTGAAGCTATCACCGCGCAGTTGGCGCGCATGTTCTCCGCGCCTGTGAAATTCCATCACCAAGTCGATCAGACCGCCACGAAAATTCCCCGTCGTGGTTAAATCCCGGCGGTGCCGAAAATACTAACAAATCCGACCATAGCACGTCCGAAATGAACTTCTTTTGCGCTCGCTTTTCTTCCGGCTTGTCGTTCCGCAGGAACCATTCTCCGTCAACACCAGACACACTGATGACGGTCCAGTTACTGACGCGACCAGTCTTGTACTTCGCGACTTCGCGAAGCGGTGACGCTCGCGGTGGCATACGATTCATATCAATCCACGCAATACCGCCGTCACCATCACACTCGATGTGCAGTTCGGGCCGAACCCCTTGAATGACGTCTTCGGATTTGGCGACTATTGAAATGCGGTCGGATCGAACACCACCTTCGGTCAAGGACCACTCGGGTTCACCGATCGGCGGTGGCGTAGCTTCGGGTCCGGGTACGATTTTCAGTGGCGGCGCATTTTCTTTGCACAGCGCGAGGCCTTCACCAATCAGGTCGTGATCGTATCTAGTCTGAACTGCATCCATCAACGGCGCTTGGGAACGGGCCGTTCCGTTCACAGCATATCGATCGCCTTCAGGTGTTTGTAGAAAGACGGCTGAATTTTCGCATGAAATCAGCGCCCACGGCATAGTCAGCGGCCACGGAGAGATTTTCTTTTCTCGCGCCGGTTCAGGTGCGCATGAAGCCGCTTGCACCATCAGCGCAATGACTACGCAAGTCCGCGCAAGACCAATCATGTATTCACCTGTGGGTCTGAACAAGGATCCCTACGCCGCGTTGCGCCGCTCGAGCCTGCTCACCAGCTTTTCCTTCCACACCGGCGGCGCGCCCGCCTGCACGGCGAGGAGCTTGGCGCGGCGGTAGAAGAGGTGGCAGTCCACGTCCCAGGTGAAGCCCATGCCGCCGTGCGTCTGGATGTTTTCCTTCGACGCGAGGTAGTAGGCCTCGCACGCGGCGACGCGGGCCGCCGGCGCCGCGAGCGACAGTTCCGCCGCATCCGTCGAGAGCGCCCACGCGCCGTAATAGGCGTTCGACCGCGCCACCTCGAGGGCGACGTACATGTCCGCGAGCTTGTGCTTGATGGCCTGGAAGGACGCGATCTGGCGCGAGAACGCGTAGCGGTTCTTGGCGAAGTCCACCGCCATGTCGAGGCAGGCCTGCGAGCCGCCGATCTGTTCGAACGCGATCAGCACCGCGGCGCGGTCAAGCACCTGCTCGGCCAGCGCCCAGCCCTGACCAGCGGCGCCGAGGCGTTCGCCCCTGGCCTTCTCGAAGGTGAGCCGCGCATGGCCGCGCGAGGGATCGAGCGTCTTCAGCGTCTCGCGCTTCACGCCGGGCTGGTTGAGATCGACGAGGACGAGCGACGTGCCCGTCCCCTCCTTCGCCAGCACCACCGCGTGGGTCGCGCAGTCGCCGTCCGTGACCGGAATCTTCGCGCCCGAGAGCGTGGCGCCGTCGAACACGGTCTTGATGGAGGTGGCCTGCGGCGCGCCGGGGCCTTCAGACGTCGCGAAGCACCCGATCACCGACCCGTCGGCGACCTTCGCCAGCACCGCGCCCTTCTGGGCGTCGGAGCCCGCGAGCAGCACGGCCTCGGTGAAGAAGTAGAGCGTCGAGGCGAACGGGATCGGCGCCACGGCGCGGCCCATCTCCTCGGCCAGCACGCAGAGCTCGAGCTTGCCGAGCCCGAGGCCGCCGTGCTCCTCCGGGATCGACACGCCCAGCCAGCCGAGATCGGCCACGCCCTTCCACAGCGCCTTGTCGAAGGAGACCTCGGCGTTCTCCAGCACGCCGCGCACCGCCTTGGCGGAGGACTTGTCGGCGAGGAATTTCCGCGCCTGATCCTTGAGGGCCTTCTGGTCGTCGCTGAAATCGAAATTCATGGGGCCGGTTCCTCCAAGTCGTTGGCGGACACCATACAGACCGGCGGGCCGGCGAAAAGTGTAACGCGGCGTAAAGGATGTTTGTTGCCGGAACCTCAATGGGCGCCGTGGCACAACCGGCGCGAAATCCGGAGCACTTCCATGGCCAAGGCCCTCTATCACAAGGACCAGCGCGTATTCGTGAAGTCCGTCGGCACCTGGGCCAAGGTGGAGCGGGTGTTGCCGCAGTGGGTCAAGGGCGTCGATGAACCGCTGAAGGTGTTCTACGACGTGGGCCTCGGCCGCGATTTCGGCGGCCACGAACTGATCGCGGAAGAGCAGACCCGCGCGCGCAACTGGGACGACGATATCGAGAACTGGCGTGTGATGCGGCTGCGCTGCCAGTTCGAACTTGACGGCTCCAGCGACAAGGGCCCCCACCCCGGGACCTACCCCGTCATGGTCACCGACACGCTCGACTGGGGCGGCTGGCGGGTGCCGAAGGCCGAATACGATCGCGATCCCGAGCGGATCGAATATCAGGCGCGCATCCTCGCCAACGGGCTCCGGCTGATGCGGGTCGCCCGCGAGCTGGCGCTGTTCGCCGAAGAGCACACCGGCCTGCCGGACGTGCTCGCCGATCTCGCCGGCCGCGCCGATGAAATCCTGCGCGAGATCCATCACGACCCATCCGCCATGACCGACCACGCGATGGCCGCGGAGTAACCTTCGCGCGGTTGATCTGGCGCGCGCACGCGCTCACTAAGGCGTCTCTCAGGAGATGACCATGCGTGACGATGCAGCCGCCGCCATCCGGCTCGCCGACTACAAGCCCTGCGATTACGCGATCGACACGATCGACCTCGCGTTCGACCTTGAACCCACCGCGACCCGCGTCCGCGCGACCTCGAAGGTCCGGCGCACGGCGGGCGAAGCGCGGCCCCTGATTCTCGACGGCGCGAAGCTGACGCTCGAGCGCATCAGCATCGACGGCGCGCCCCTCTCCGTCGACGCCTACACAATCGAACCCGAGCGGCTGGTCATCCATAATCCACCCGCGGCGTTCACGCTCGAGATCGACACGCTCATCAACCCGGCCGCGAACACGGCGCTCGAAGGACTGTACGTGTCGGGCGGGCGCTTCTGCACCCAGTGCGAGGCGGAAGGCTTCCGCAAGATCACCTACGCACTCGACCGCCCCGACGCGATGGCGCGCTACACAGTCCGCATCGAGGCGGAGAAGGCGCGCTACCCGACGCTGCTCTCGAATGGCGATCCGGTGGAGAGCGGCGATCTCGCAGGCGGGCGCCATTTTGCTGTCTGGCGCGATCCGCATCCCAAGCCGGCCTACCTCTTCGCGCTCGTCGCCGGCGCATTCGATTCCATCCACGATGCGTTCACGACGATGTCTGGCAAACGGGTCGATCTCGGCGTCTACGTCGATGACGGCGAAGCGCCGCGCGCGCGCTACGCAATGGACGCCCTCAAGCGCTCGATGGCGTGGGACGAAAAGGTCTTCAGGCGCGAGTACGATCTCGCCGTGTTCAACATCGTCGCCGTGCGCGATTTCAACTTCGGCGCGATGGAGAACAAGGGTCTCAACATCTTCAACGCGGCGTATGTGCTGGCGGACGCAGACACCGCCACCGACGCCGATTTCGAGGCCATCGAGGGCGTCGTCGCGCACGAGTATTTCCACAACTGGACCGGCAACCGCATCACCCTGCGCGACTGGTTCCAGCTGTGCCTCAAGGAAGGCCTCACGGTCTATCGCGACCAGGAGTTCTCCGCCGACGAACGCTCGCGCGCCGTCAAGCGCATCAAGGACGTGAAAACGCTGCGTGGGCGGCAATTCCCGGAAGACAACGGCCCCCTCGCCCACCCGGCGCGGCCCGACCACTATGTGAAGATCGACAACTTCTACACCGCCACCGTCTACGAGAAAGGCGCGGAAATCATCCGCGTGCTCAAGGCGCTGATCGGCGACGCCGCGTTCGACAAGGGCATCCAGCTCTACTTCACCCGCTGCGACGGCACGGCGGCGACGCTGGAGGATTTCGTCGCCTGTTTCGCGGAGGCGAGCGGCAAGGACCTCTCGCACTTCATGCACTGGTACAACCAGGCCGGCACGCCACATCTCGTCGCGCGCGGCGCCTACGATGCACCCTCGCGGACCTATGCGCTCACGTTGACGCAATCGACGCCGACCACGCCCGGCCAGCCCGACAAGATGGCGCTGCCGATCCCGCTCACGGTGGGCTTCGTCTCGAAGTCCGGCGCCGAGCTTGCCGCACGCATACAGGGCGACGATGCAGCGATGCGCGAACACGCCATCGTGCTCGACAAGCCGTCGGCCACGTTCGTGTTCGACGGCATGGTCGAAGCGCCGACGCCGGCGCTGCTGCGCGGCTTCTGCGCGCCGGTGATGCTCGACGATGGTCTCACTGCGGAAGACCGCCTGGTGCAGATGTCGCACGACCCCGACGCGTTCACGCGCTGGGAGGCCGGCCAGCGCCTGCTGCGCGACGCGATCTTCGCCGAGGCCGATGGCAAGTCCGGCCCGTCGCTCGACCTGCTCGCATCGGCGCTGGGCCGCGAACTCGATCGTGCGCAGCAGGATGCGGCCTTCGCGGCGCTTGCGTTGCGCGCGCCGGATCTCGCCGATCTCATCCAGAATGCCGAACGTCCCGATCCGGACCGTTTGTTCGTCGCACGCGGCGTGGTGCGCAAGGCGATTGCGAGCCAGCTCGAGACGCGCCTCGCCGCCCTCGCCGACGCCGACAGCGAGACACCTTTTTCCCCGAACGCCAGCCAGGCTGGCCGTCGTGCGCTCAAGTCCGCCGCACTCGATCTGCTCGCGTCCCTCGGCGGCGCGCACGAGGATCGCATAGAGAGGGCCTTCGCCCGCGCCGGCACGATGACCGAGCGCATGGCCGCGCTCGATGGACTGAGCCAGATCGATGGCGAAGCCTTTGACGGCGCGTTGTCGGCGTTCCTCGATCGCTGGCGCGACAATCCCCTGGTTGTGGATAAGTGGTTCGCCGTGCAGGCCGCCGCGCCGCGCGCCGACGCCATCGACCGCGTGCGCGCGCTCAAGAGTCATGACCTCTTCTCGCTGCGCAATCCCAACCGCGCACGCTCACTGATCGCGGCGTTCGCCATGCGCAACCTGCGCGCATTCCATGCGGCGGACGGCTCCGGCTATGCGTTCCTCGCCGACGGCGTGGCGGAAGCGGACGCGCTCAATCCCGCGCTCGCGTCACGTTTGCTCACAGCTTTCGAGAGCTGGCGGCGATTCGACGCGCAACGTCAGGAGAAGGCAAGCGCCGCGCTCGAACGCCTTGCGGCCATTCCCACGCTCTCGCGCAACGCCGGCGAAATGGTCGCGCGCACGCTTGAGTAGCGCCGCACCCGGCCGCGCCGTGCTTTCACGGACTCGCGGCATTGGGTAGTTTGGCGCGAGGCGATTCGGCAAGCATTGGTTAACACGCCGGCAATCGTGCGCCTCGAAGGGGAGCCTGCACGCGTGAGCGCGACGAAGGAGAGCACAGCGACGCCGACGGATGCTTCGCTGCGTCCGGCGGGGGACACGACGCAGCGTTCGCTCGGCGTGCTCGTCGTCCTGCTCCTGCTCGCCTTCGCGGCGGCGCTTTTCCTTCAGGCGGACGCTTACCGCCGTGAAACCGTGGCCCGCACGATCACTGAACGCCGCAACGCCGCCGACATGGCCGCCGCGCAGGCCAACGCCGCGCTCGTGCATGCGTGGGGCGCGCTCGCGGGCGCGGCGGAGATGGCGCGCCTGCGCGGCGGCGTCGGCC
>CAZGYQ010000019.1:0-41349 GCA_964530695.1 uncultured Caulobacteraceae bacterium | reverse complement strand
ACGCGACCGAAGAACCTTCACGACGCCGCTTCCCACTTAACAGTTGCCGGGTTCGACCTCCGGTCGCCCCGGAATGACTGAGAACCACGAAAGCGCGGCGCGAGACTTTCCACCAGCACAAAGCGCCTGCTAGATCGCCGGCATGGGTGATCTGACCGTTCTCGCCGCCATCGCGTCAGCGATACTCGGCTATCTGCTGGGCTCGATCCCTTTCGGCCTCGTGATCGTCAAGGCCGCGGGCCTCGGCGACATCCGCGCCATCGGCTCGGGCAACATCGGCGCGACGAACGTCCTGCGCACCGGCCGCAAGGACCTTGCGCTCGCCACGCTCCTGCTCGACAGCGGCAAGGCCGCCATCGCGCTGCTGCTGGCGAAGTACGTCTTCCACTCGGAAGAGGCGGGGTTCATCGCCGGCGGCGCGGCCTATCTCGGCCACTGCTTTCCGGTGTGGCTCAATTTCAAGGGCGGCAAAGGCGTCGCCACCTTCTTCGGCGTCCTGCTCGCGGGATTGCCGCTGATCGGCGTGGCGTGCGGCGCGCTCTGGATCCTGACCGCGCTCATCTTCCGCTTTTCATCGCTGGCGGGCCTCGTCGCGGCGGCGGCCGCTCCGGTGCTGGCCTACGTGCTGCGCGATCCTGCGCTCTGGATTGCGCCGGTGGGCTTCTGCGTCTTCCTGGCCGTGCTCATCTTCATCCGCCATCACGCCAACATCTCTCGGCTCCTTGCGGGGACGGAACCGAAGATCGGCGCGAAGAAAGCCAGCGCCGAGGCCCCCGCATCCGCGCCTGAATGAAGCGCCCGCTCTCGCGGCGCGAACTCGTCGCGTGGGCGCGGCTGGCGCGCACGCCCGGCGTGGGATCGCTCACGTTTCACCGGCTGCTTTCACAACACGGCAAGATCGGCGATGCGCTCGATGCGCTGCCGCGCGTGTCGAAAGGCCGCCTCACGCCGCCGTCTGCGGATGCGATCGAACGCGAGATCGAGGCGCTGGATGCGCTGGGCGCGCGGCTCGTGGCGAGCTGCGAGCCGGATTATCCGCCGCTCCTCGCGCAGCTCGAACCATGCCCGCCGCTGCTCGCGCTGCGCGGAAACACGGCGCTGTTCGCAAAGCCCCTCGTCGCCATCGTCGGCGCGCGCGAGGCTTCGGCCGCAGGCCAGAAGCTCGCCGCGCAGTTCGCACGAGAACTTGGCGAGATGGGATTTGTGATCGTCTCCGGCATGGCGCGCGGCATCGATGCGCGGGTGCACGAAGCATCGCTTGAAACCGGCACGATCGCCGTCCTCGCGGGCGGCCTCGACCGGCCCTATCCGCCGCAGAACCTCGCACTGCACGAACAGATCTGCGCGCAAGGCGTCGTGGTCGCTGAGGCCCCGCTCGGCTTTCAGGCGCGGGCCCGCGACTTTCCCCGCCGCAACCACATCATCTCCGGCATGTCGCTCGGCGTCGTCGTCATTGAGGCCGCGCAGCGCTCGGGCTCGCTCATCACCGCCCGCGCGGCGGGGGAGCAGGGACGCGAGGTGATGGCCGTGCCGGGTTCGCCGCTCGATCCGCGTTCACGCGGCTGCAATGCGCTGCTGAAGCAGGGCGCGATCCTCGTGGAGTCCGCCGAGGACGTCGCCGAGGCGCTGAAGGCGACGCCGCTCTCGGTGCGCGCGCGCGCGCCGGCGCCGCTGTTCGACCGTGACGACGACGCGATCCCCCGCGATGCGCTGGTCGAGAAGATCGCCCGGCTTCTCTCGCCGACGCCCGTCCACGTGAACGACATCGCCCGCCTCGTGAAGGAGCCCGCCGGCGTCGTCGCCGGCGCGATCATGGAGCTTGAGCTGCAGGGCCGCGCCGCATCGCTGCCCGGCGGCTACGCGGCGTCGCCGGGCGCGGCCTTCACCTCCACCGGCTGAGCCAGT
This sequence comes from uncultured Caulobacteraceae bacterium, assembly GCA_964530695.1. GTDB lineage: Bacteria > Pseudomonadota > Alphaproteobacteria > Caulobacterales > Aquidulcibacteraceae > VFBF01. The sequence continues at coordinate 39,444 of CAZGYQ010000019.1, read as the reverse complement.
GCGTCAGCGGCCTCCCGGAAGCTCCGCGCCGCCCGGCCGGCGCCCGCCCGCTCGCACAGGGCGGCGAGCTCCCGGCCCATCGCCTCGGCGTATTCGAACACCTCTCCGGGCGACGGCCTGCCCGCATCGGGATCATTTTCGGACAATGCAACCATGGAGTGCATTTATACCCATTTCCCCAAGCGGGGGAAGTGGCTCGGTTGACTTCTTAACCTCTGGCGCCCAATTTCCCGCCCCGCTCGGACCGGCCGCCCCCGGCTTTGGCCCGCGAAGGATTTTCCGCTCATGAACGTGGTCGTGGTCGAATCGCCCGCCAAGGCGAAGACGATCAACAAATACCTGGGTCGCGACTACACGGTGCTGGCCAGCTACGGCCACGTCCGCGACCTCGTGGGCAAGGACGGCGCGGTGCGCCCCGACGAGGACTTCGCCCTCGACTGGGAGACCGACACCAAGGGCGCCAAGCACATGCGCGACATCGCGCAGGCATTGGCGGGCGCCGACAGCCTCATCCTCGCCACCGACCCCGATCGCGAAGGCGAAGCCATCTCCTGGCACGTGCTGGAAGCGCTGGGGCCGAAGAAGCTCAAGGGCAAGAACGTCAGCCGCGTCACCTTCAACGCGATCACCAAGGACGCGGTGCTGAAGGCCATGGCCGCGCCCCGCCAGGTCGACATGGAGCTGGTCGACGCCTATCTCGCGCGCCGCGTCCTCGACTATCTCGTGGGCTTCTCGCTCTCGCCGGTGCTGTGGCGCAAGCTGCCGGGCGCGCGCTCGGCGGGCCGGGTGCAGTCGGTCGCGCTCAGGCTCGTGGTCGACCGCGAGGTCGAGATCGAGAAATTCAAGCCGCAGGAATACTGGAGCGTCGATGCGGTGCTGAAGACGGCGGGCGGCGGGGAAATCCCGGCGCGCCTCTCCATGCACGACGGCGTGAAACTGAAACGCCTCGATGTGTCCAACAAGGCGATGGCGGACGCAGCCCTTGAGGCCGTGAAGACCGGCCGCTTCAAGGTGGCGGAAGTCGAAGCCAAGCCCGTGAAGCGCAATCCGCCGCCGCCGTTCATGACCTCGACGCTGCAACAGGAAGCGGCGCGCAAGCTCGGCTTCTCCGCCACGCGCACCATGCAGGCCGCCCAGCGCCTCTACGAAGGCGTCGACATCGGCGGCGAGACAGTGGGTCTCATCACCTACATGCGGACCGACGGCGTGCAGATGGACGAAGGCGCCATCCAGCAGCTGCGCAAGGCCATCGGCAGCGAATTCGGCGACAAGTACGTTCCGGACGCACCGCGCCGCTACCAGACGAAAGCCAAGAACGCGCAGGAAGCGCACGAAGCCATCCGCCCGACCGACGCCTACAGGAAGCCGGACTCGCTCCGGCTCGATGGCGACATGAAGCGGCTCTACGAACTGGTGTGGAAGCGCACCATCGCCTCGCAGATGGAAGCAGCGACCCTCGAACGCACGACGATCGATTTCGCCGAGGCCGGCGGCAAGACCGAACTGCGCGCCACGGGTCAGGTCGTGCTCTTCGACGGCTTTCTCGCGCTCTATCAGGAAGGCCAGGACGACGCGGAGGACGAGGAAAACCGTCGCCTGCCGCGGGTGAACAAGGGCGAGAACGTCCTCGTGAAGGATGCCAAGGCCGACCAGCACTTCACCGAACCGCCGCCGCGCTACTCCGAAGCGAGCCTCGTGAAGAAACTCGAGGAGCTCGGCATCGGCCGGCCCTCCACCTACGCGTCGATCCTCGAGAAGCTGCGCGAACGCAATTACGTGCGCGAGGACAAGAAGCGCTTCATTCCCGACGATCGCGGTCGCGTGGTCACGGCGTTCCTGGAGAACTTCTTCAAGCGCTACGTGGAATACGATTTCACCGCCGACCTCGAAGACAAGCTCGATCTCGTGGCTGGGGGCGACCTCGCGTGGAAGACGCTGATGCGCGAATTCTGGACGGACTTCTCCGCCGCCATTGGCGACATCGCCGAACTGCGCATCACCAACGTGATCGACGCGCTGAATGAATCGCTCGGCCCGCACATCTTTCCCGAGCGCGAGGACGGCTCCGATCCGCGCAGCTGCCCGGCGTGCAAGGTCGGCAATCTTTCGATCCGCCTCGGCAAGAACGGCGCGTTCATCGGCTGCTCGAACTACAAGGCCGAGCCGCCGTGCAAGTTCACCCGCGCGCTCGCGCCCAACGGCGACGACGACGGCGCGATCACGCCGGACGGCAAGGTGCTGGGCGTCGATCCGGTCAGTGGTCAGGACGTGACCATCCGCAGCGGCCGCTTCGGCCTCTACCTCCAGCTCGGCGATGGCGACAAGCCGAAACGCGCGAGCATTCCGAAGGGCTGGGATCCGGCGACGCTCGAACTCGAGCGCGGCCTGAAGCTCCTCGGTCTGCCGCGCGAGGTGGGCCCACACCCGGAAGACCAGGAGATGATCGTCGCCAATATCGGCCGCTACGGTCCCTACATCCAGAAGGGCTCGACCTACGCGAACCTGCCGGGCGTCGACGACGTGTTCGAGATCGGCCTCAACCGCGCGGTGCAGATGATCGCCGACAAGAAGGCCGGCGGCGGACGCTTCCAGCGCGGCGCCGCAGCCCCGCCCATCGCCGAACTCGGCGAAAGCCCCGTGACCGGCAAGAAGGTCGTCGTGAAGGAAGGCCGCTTTGGCCCCTACATCACGGACGGCGAAACCAACGCCAACGTGCCGAAGGGCGCCGATCCGAAATCCGTGACCTTCGACGAAGCGCTCCTCGCGCTCGCGACACGCGCGGCCATGGGCGGCGGAAAGAAAAAGAAACCCGCGAAGGCGGCGAAGAAGGTCGCGGAGCCGAAGGCGGCCGCCAAGAAGGCGCCGGCGAAAAAGGCCGCGCCGAAGAAGGCTGCCGCGAAAAAGAAGGCCCCTGCCAAGAAAACCGCTGCGAAGAAGGCGGTGAGCAAGAAGGCGTGACCCCGCCAGCCGCGCGGGCAGGCCGGCGGGACGAAAACCTCGCCCGCAATCAGTGCGCCTGTGGTATGGTCTGTGTCGCCGGGCCCCCGCACGCCGGTCCGGTCCGCCGGCGAGGCGCCTGACGCCCGGACTCCATCAATCCCCAACGTCCCCCAATCCCGCGGCCGCAAGCGTCCTGACGCCCGAACCGCCTTCCCACGCGCGCCGCTTGCGCGCATGAACCAGATTCAATGCCAAAAATTCAAAAAACTCCCCATCTCAAACGCCCCCCGCTGACGCGCGAGATCGTTCTCGCCGCGATCAACCGGATCGGGGGCGCGGCCTCCAAGCAGGATCTCGCCCGCGCGCTCGACGTCGTCGGCGATGAACGCAAAGCCCTGCGGGCCATTCTCAAGGAACTCGAGGCCGAAGGCGCCCTCGGGCGCACCGGCAAGCGCGCGTTTGCGTCCGCGACATCGCTGCCGGATAGCGGCGTCATGGACGTCGTCGACCGCGACGCGGACGGCGAACTCCTCGGGCGCATGCGCGGCAAGGACGGCCTCTTCGGCCCCACCGTACGACTCGCGCCCGGCACGGCGCGCGGCGGCAAGCCCGGCGAAGTCGCCGTCGGCGTCGGCGACCGTGTGCTCGTGCGCGTCGTGCGCGAGGACGACGGCCCCGTGGCGCGCGTCACCAAGAAGCTCGGCCAGAGCGCCCACCACATCCTCGGCGTCTTCCGCGCCTCCGACGATCCCCGCGCGCGCGGCGCGGGCCGTGTGGAGCCCGCGGACCGCAAGGTGCGCCACGACCTCATGATCTTCCCCGAGCACGTCTTCGGCGCCAAGGACGGCGATCTCGTCCTGTGCGAACTGCACACGGGCGGTCGCGCGCACGGGCCCAAGCGCGGCGTGGTCAAGGAAATCGTCGGCCGCATGGACGACCCGCGCGCCGCCTCGATTCTGGCGATCCACGCGCACGGTATCCCGATGGGCTTTTCCGAAGAGGAAGAAGCGCAGGCGCGCGCGGCGAAGAAGCCGACGTTGCAGGGCCGCACGGATATGCGCCACCTGCCGCTCATCACCATCGACCCCGAGGACGCGCGCGATCACGACGACGCCGTCTTCGCGCAGCCCGACGATGATCCGAAGAACGCCGGCGGCTGGCGCGTGTGGGTGGCCATCGCCGACGTCGCCGCCTACGTGACGCCGAACTCGGCGCTCGATCGCGGCGCGCTGAAGCGCGGTAACTCGACCTATTTCCCTGATCGCGTCGCGCCGATGCTGCCGGAATCCTTGAGCGCCGATCTCTGTTCGCTGCGCGAGGGCGAGGATCGCGCGTGCCTCGCGGTGGAGGCCGTGTTCGACAAGACGGGCGCCAAGAAGAGCCACCGCTTCGTGCGCGGGCTGATGAAATCCGCAGCGAAACTTTCCTACGCGCAGGCGCAGGCCGCGTTCGACGGCAAGCCGGACGCCAAGGCCGCGCCGCTCGTCGATGCGATCCTGAAGCCCATCTGGGACGCCTACCAGTGCATGAAGCTCGGCCGTGAAAAGCGGTCGCCGCTGGAGATCCAGTCCTCCGAGCACCGCATCATCTTCGGCGAGAACGGCAAGATCACCGGCGTGCGCAAGCGCGAGACGCTGGAGGCCAACAAGCTCATCGAAGAGATGATGGTCATGGCGAACGTCTGCGCGGCGGAGACGCTGGAAGCCAAGCGCACGCCGCTCCTCTACCGCATCCACGACAAGCCGTCGGATACGAAGATCGCCGCGCTTTCGGATTTCCTGTCGACGGTGAACCTGAGCTGGGCGCACGGGCAGGTCGTGATGCCGGCGCGCTTCAACCGCCTGCTGCAACTGTCGGCGTCGACCGAGCATGCGGCCATCGTCAACGAAGTCGTGCTGCGCACGCAGGCGCAGGCGGTCTATTCGCCCGACAATATCGGCCACTTCGGCTTGAACCTCTCGCGCTACGCGCACTTCACGTCGCCCATCCGCCGCTACGCCGACGTGATCGTCCACCGCGGGCTCGTGCGCGCGCTGGGGCTCGGCAAGGAAGGGCTCACGCAGGAAGAGGAAACGCGCCTTGAGGAGATCGCCGAGCACATCACCATGTGCGAACGCCGCTCCATGGCCGCCGAGCGCGAAGCGACCGAGCGCTACATCGCCGCCTTCCTCGCCGACCGCGTGGGCGCCACGTTCGAGGGCCGCATCTCCGGCGTCACGCGGTTCGGCCTGTTCGTGAAGCTCTTGGAGACCAACGCCGACGGCCTTGTGCCGATCTCCTCGCTCGACGAGCGCTATTTCCACGACGAGGGCGCCCACGCGCTGGTGAGCGAGCGCAGCGGGCGACAGTTCCGTCTCGGCCAGAAGGTCGAGGTGCGCCTTGAGGACGCCGTGCCGGTGTCCGGCGGGCTTCTCTTCGCGATGCTCAGCGATCCCGAGCCGCCGGCGCCGGGCGCCAAGCGCAGGCCCCCGCCAGGGCGCGCGTCGTTCTCCAGACCCTCGCTTTCCGGCCCCTCGAAGAAGCGGTCCGGCGCGCCCGGCAGGAAAGCGCCGCCGGGAAAGAAGAAGAAGCGCTGATACAAGGAAGGCCCCGGTCGAGACCCGGGGCCTTCTTCATGTCCGACGTGCGGAACAGTTACGCGACCGGAACCCAGGCGCCATTGTTGTTGCAATAAGTTTCCGTCGGCAACGCCTGCGGACCCTGGTTGCTGACGTTGAGCGTGGCGTTCACCGAACGGCAGTTCGGCTGCCCCGCCGCCATCTGCGGACGATCCACCGACAGCACATACGTGCGACCGTTTGCGCCAACCCAGTTCATGCCCACCGGCGCGTTGTTCTGCAGCGCATTGCGGTAGGCGCCTTCGATGCGTCCGGTCTGCTGGTTGTCGAGATACTTGCAGATGCCGAACGTCGCCGCGCCGCCGACGGCCGCGCCGATGGCGGCGTTCTCGCCGCGGTTATTTTCCGAGCCCTGCACCGCGCCGACCACCGCGCCGACGCCCGCGCCGATCAGCGCGTTGCGCATGCACGACGAAAGGCGCGTGCCGCCGCCGTTCCCGTAACCGCCGCCGTAGCCGCCGGTGGTCTCGCAGGCGCTGACGCCCAGAGCGAGAACAGCCGCAATCATTACAAATTTGCCACGCATATGCGCCTCCCAAGAAAACTCACGATGCGAAGCATACCACGCGTCCGCACGCCCAGCACGGACATAGGTCAACGATTCAGGCGGTGTCAGGGCAGCGCATCAGAGCGCGGGCGTTTTCCAGCCGCGACGCGCGCACGCCGCGAGCACCGTGTTGCGCAGCAGGCAGGCGATGGTCATGGGACCGACGCCGCCTGGCACCGGCGTGATCCATCCAGCGCGTTCGGCCGCAGGATCGTAGTCGACATCGCCCACGAGCTTCGTCTTGCCTTCGCCTTTCTCTGGCGCCGGCACGCGGTTGATGCCGACATCGAGCACCATGGCGCCCTCGCGCACCCAGTCGCCCTGCACAAAGCACGGACGCCCGATCGCCGGCACGAGGATGTCGGCGGTGCGACACAGTCCCGCGAGATCGCGCGTCTTCGAGTGCGCGATGGTGACAGTGCAGTCCTCCAGCAGGAACAGCATCGCCGCCGGTCGGCCGACGAGAATGGAACGGCCGAGCACGACGACGTTCTTGCCGGCAAGATTTTCGCCTGTCGATTTCGCGAGGATCACGCAGCCGTACGGCGTGCATGGCCTGAGGCCCGGCCGGCCCAGTGCGAGACGGCCGGCGCCCGCATCGGTCAGACCGTCCACGTCCTTGTCGGGATCAATCACGTCGAGCACGCGCTGCGCATCGATGTGCGCGGGCAGCGGCAGTTGAACCAGGATGCCGTCGACGGACGGATCGTCGCTCAGCGCCTTCACACGTGCGACGACGTCGGCCTCGGCCGTTTGCGCAGGCAACTCGACATGCAGCGACCGCATCCCCGCAGCGGCCGTCTCCTTCACCTTCGAACGCACATAGACCTGGCTCGCGGGATCGTCCCCGACGATGACGACCGCCAGCGTCGGCTGGCCCGGCAGCGTCATCACCGCCTCGCCCACGCGCGCGCGCAGGTCCGCCGCGATCGCCTTGCCGTCGATGATACGCGCGCTCATGCCTTGTCCCCGATGCTGTCGAGCCATGACTGGATGCCGGCGGCGTCCACGCCGTCGACCGCCACCGACTTGATCCGCGCCGTCGCGCCGCGCTCCACACGCACCGCCGACTTCGCGACGCCGAGCGCCTTCGCCAGCATCGTCTCAAGCGCGGCGTTCGCCTTGCCGTCCTCCGGCGCCGCGCGCACCCGCGCCTTGATGTGCGGATCGCCGGCGGAGTCGACCGCCACGCCGTCCACGCGATCAGCGCCGCCCGCGGGCGTCAGGCGGATGCGCAGCACGACGCCGTTCGGCGTTGCGCGCCACGGTTCACGATAGCCAGCCAAGCTTGAGCGCTCCAAGAGCCAGCACCTGTTGCATGAACAGGAGGCCGAGGATCAACACGATGGGCGACAGGTCCATGCCGCCGATCGGCGGAATGATGCGCCGCAGGGGCTTCAGGAACGGGTCGGTGACGCGCTGCGTGAAATCCCAGATCTGCGCGACGAAGGCGTTGCGGCGGCTGACGATCTCGAACGCGAGCAACCACGAGATGACCGCATTGACGATCAGCACGATGACGATCAGCTGGACGATGGCGCCGAAGAGCCAGAGGAATGGGCCTGCCATGGGGGCGCCTTCTATGGGGAATCTGTCATTCCGGCATGTATCAAGCGTCGCCCGCCGGTGGAAGGACCCAGCGCCGGAGCCGCCTGGAAGCGGACGGACGAACGGACCGGCGCCGATCCTTGACGATTCACCCGGCCCGCCCGTATAGGACGCCCTCCCTGAACCGGGGCCGCGAGGCGCCGGCGACGACTGAGGGCCCGTAGCTCAGCTGGGAGAGCGCCGCGTTCGCAATGCGGAGGTCAGGAGTTCGATCCTCCTCGGGTCCACCAGTCTTTTCAACGACTTGCGAAAAGTCCGCAAAAGTCGAATTCTGGCCGGGCCGCCACCCCTTCGCCCAGCCGCGACATTTCGCACCAAGGCGTGAAGCCGAGACCGGCTTGCACGTCCCCGGCGGCCTCGATCGATGCCTTCGCAATATGGGCTCGCCAGACCGCCCGCCGTTCCCGATCAACAGCGACGGCCGGCGACCTACTGCCGAACCGACACAGAGTATCGCCAGACCAGCTCACATCGGGACTGAACATCTACGCGACGCCGTACTTCGTCTCGATCGTGATCCCGGCCTTGCGCAGGAAGTCCGTTGGAAGGATCCCCCCCGCGCACACGATCACCGCGTCGTTGGCCACAACCTCGGTCCTGCCGCCTGTTTCGATCTCGACGGAGTCCGGCCATATCCCGACGATCTGGCTCTTCATGAGAACACGCAGCCGGTTTTCCCGCGCAGCGGTGGCGACACGCTCGCGGTTGCGTGGTTTCGCGCGCGAGAACGCTTCGCTCCGGTGCATGAGAATGACCTCGGCGTCGGTCTCCTCCACCAGCGACGCAGCCGCCTCCAGCGCGCTGTCGCCGCCGCCCACCACCACCACGCGCTGCCCGGCGTACTGCTCGGGCTCGATCAGCCTGTAGACGACCTTCGGCAAGTCCTCCCCCGGCGCGCCGAGGCGACGCGGCGTGCCGCGACGACCGATGCACAGAAGCACAACCCCCGCCGTCAAGCTGCGAAGCGATGTCGAAAGTTCAAATCCGCCATTAATCGGGCGGATCGAGTCCACACGCTCGGCGTCTGAAATGTGCAGCGCCTGCTCTTCGGCGACCTCAAGCCAGAAGGACAGGAGATCTTCCTTGCGGACATCAGTGAGCTTCACCTTGCCGATCAGCGGAAGGTCGGCCGGCTGCGTCATCACCAGCTTGCCGCGGGGATAGTGCGCGACGGTGCCGCCAAGCGCTTCCTGCTCGATCAGCACGTAGTGAAGGCCCGCCGCCTTCGCGCCCAGACTTGCGGAAAAGCCCGACGGACCCGCGCCGACAATGACGACATCATAGTCGCACGTCTCGTTGCGCGGACGCCGGGCGATCTGTTCCATCGCCTGGCGGCCCTGTTCGATGGCGTTGCGGATCAGTCCCATGCCGCCGAGCTCTCCGGCGATATAGATGCCCGGCACGTTCGTCTGGAAATCAGGGCCCACGTGCGGCAGATCGATTCCGCGCGTGGCGGTGCCGAATACAAGCGTTATGGCCTTCACCGGACACGCCGCCCGGCACGCGCCGTGACCGATGCACTCGCTGGGTTCGGCGAGCATGGCCTTGCCGCCGACCAGCCCGAGAATATCGCCCTCCGGACACGCGGCGACGCACGCGCCGCAGCCGATGCAGAGCAACGGATCGATGACGGGATGCAGCGTTGGAGGTTCGTCCAGACCGGATTCCACCGCGGCCGCATGCAACGAGAGCGTCCGCTTCTCCGAGCGGCGCCGTGAGATGGTGTAAAAGCCGATTACCGCCAGAAGCGGCCCGACATACCAGAGGATGGAAATATCGAGCATCGGTGGATCAGCGCGCAGTTTGCCCCGGCACCGCCAGTTCGGTCGCCGCCGCGCGCAATTTCCGCTGCGCAGCAGCGTCGCCCGCGAATGCCTGCAGCGACTTGCGCAAAGCCTCGCTCGCGCGGTCGGGTTGATTGAGCACCATGCGCGCACGCATCAGCCGGACCCAGCCGTCAGCGTCCTTCGGGTTCGCCTCGAGACGTTGTTCCAGCCGTTCGACCATGCCCGCGATCATCGCGCCCTGCTCGTCCGCGGGGAGCGCCTGAATGCGCGCGACATCGGCCGGCGTGGGCGCCGCAGCGCCGGTTGCGCCGGACGCTGGCGCGTCCGACATGCCAGCCGGGAGGCGTGCGGAAATGTTCACGCCCTTCTCGCGCGCCAGCGACACGGCGTGGCTGCGCAGCTGTTCGCGAAACTCGGAGTCCGGCTGCGACCGCGCCAGCGCCTTGAGCCAGACATCGAGCGCGCCCGGCGCGTCCCCGCTCTGGCTGCGCGCCAGACCGAGGTAGAACTGCGCGCGCTCGTCGGCGGGATCGATCGCTTCCGCCTTGCTCAATGTGGCGAGCGCCGCGCTGTCGACCCGGCCGCCCGCGGCCATGGTCTGCGCTTCGCCAAGAGCGGACAGAAAGCCCGCGTTGCGCGGCGCGAGCGCGACCGCGCGCGCATAGGCTTCCGCGGCCTCGTGATAGCGCTGCGTCTGGAATTGCGACCAGCCGAGCATGCGCCAGCCTTCCGCGTCGCCCGGATTGGCCTTGAGGCGTTCAGCCAGACGGCCGATCATCGTGTCCACATCGGGAAGCGCCGCCCCCGTCGGCGCCGTGGCGTCGAGCGCGGCCCCGGGCGCGACCACGCGCGGCGGGCCATCTGGCATCGGACGCCCGGTCGCGGAATAAAGCACAGCCGAACCGACGACGACGATTGCGGCGACGGCGATCGCGACGACGCGGTCCACCGCCGGCGCCGTGGGCCTCCCGCGCGCGGCGTCCCTATGGGCGGCGTCGAGCAGCCTCCGCTCCACCTCCGTGCGTGCGTCGGTCGCGCTGGCGGCGTCGAGTTCTCCGGCCGCCTCTTCCTTCGCGATTTCGTCGAGCTGGACGGAGAGCGTTCCCACATCGCTTGAGACTGCTTCAGCGGACGCGGCAGGCCGCAAGAACGGGATCGCCAGGAAGGCGACGGCGGAAAGCGCCAGTACGACAAGAGCGAGCCAGAGCAGCATCAAAGACCTCGTGTATCGGCGCGCGTGCGCCGCAGATGTTCCAGTTTTTCACGGTCGGCGGCGCTCAAGGGCGCCGGAGACGATACCGATCTCGACTTTGCAAATCCGAAGAGCCCGGCGCCTGCGACAAGGAACACCACGAACGGCGCGAACCAGAGCGCCCAGGTATCGCCTTGCAGGGGCGGCCTCAGGAGGACGTAATTGCCATAGCGCGCGACGAGGAACGCCTTGACCTCGGCGTCGGTGTCTCCCGCAACCAGTCGCTCGCGCACGATGATGCGCATGTCGCGCGCGAGCGGCGCGGCGGAATCATCGATGCTCTGGTTCTGGCAGACCACGCAGCGCAGTTCGCGACTGATCTCGACCGCACGGCCCTCCAGCGCCGGATCCGGCAATTGTTCGTCCGGCATGACGGCCATCGCGGGCGAAGCGATCAGCGCGGCGACAATCGCCACCGAAATAACAAGGCGGCGCATCATGCTTCGGCCTCCAGCTTCGCAACGAGCGGCGCGATGGTGTCGCGCCACACGTCGTCCGTTATCGGCCCGATGTGCTTGTACCGGATGCGGCCCTTCTTATCGACGACGAAGGTCTCCGGGGCGCCCGTGACGCCGAGATCAATCGCGGCGCGCCCGCTGACATCGCCGCCGATGCTCACGAACGGGTTCCCGGATTTTTCGAGATAGTCCAGGCAGGCTTTCGGATCGTCCTTCCAGTCGAGGCCGTAGATCGGCACCGTCCCGCTTTCCGACAGCGACATGAGCGTCGGATGCTCGTACCGGCAGGCGCTGCACCAGGACGCAAACACGTTGAGCAGCGCTACCTTTCCGTCGAGGTCCTCCGGACGCAGCGGCGCCACGCCCGGCATGACCGGCTCCAGCGTAAAGGCCGGCACGGGGCGATCTATGAGCGCGGATGGAATTGTCGAAGGGTCGCGGCGCAAGCCGAGACCGAACGTGACAGCCAGCGCGGCGAACACCACAACTGGAATGAAAACAAGCCAGCGTCGCATGCGCCTATCCCGCCGTTGCCGGTGAAGGGGCGTCCGCGCGCGCGCCGCCCGGAGCCGCCGCCGCCACGCGCGTCCCGGTTCCCCAGCACGCCAGCAAGCCGCCCAGCGCCATCACCGCGCCGCCGATCCAGATCCAGATCGCCAGCGGATGGCTGTACATGCGCACCGACAACTGCGTGTCATTCACCTCCGCGCCCGTCGCCAGATAGAAATTTCCGAGCAGCGATGACTCGATCGCCGCTTCCGTGGTTTCCATCTCCCTGTCCGGATAAAACCGGCGCTCCGGCGTCAGCGTCGCCAGATGTCCGCCTCGCTGGATCGTGAAGATCGCGCGCTGCGCCTCATAGTTCGGTCCGGCGCCTTGCTCGATCGACAAGAGCTTCACCGTTCGTCCCGCAAACACCACCGTGTCGCCGACGCCCATGGCCGAGACCTTCTCCTCTTTCCAGAGCGTTGCGCCGAGAATGCCCAGAACAAGGAGGCCGATTCCCAGATGGGCCGCCGCCACCGCATAGATGCCCCGCGGCAGCGTCAGCGCGAGTTGGAGAGACGCCCGCCAGGGCGCAGCGCCCGCCCGGACGCGCCGTGCGAGGACCTGCAACGATCCAACGATCAACCATGCCGCCGTCGCCAGCATGAACGCCGCCAGCACGCCCTTGCCGCCCGATGCGATGAACACCACGACCGCGCAAACGGCCGCGGCCGCGAGTGCAGGCGCTGCCCGCGCCACCCACTGCGCCTTCTCGTCCTTGCGCCACCGCGCAAGCGGTCCGAACACCATGGCGATGAAAACCGGAATGGAGAGCGGCACGAATGTCAGCGCGTAGAATGGCGGGCCGACGGAAATCTTGTCCTTGCCGATCAGGTCGATGAACAGCGGGTAGAACGTCCCGAGGAACACCGTCGCCGTGAGCGTGACGATCAGCATGTTGTTGAGCACCAGCGTGCCCTCCCGGCTGAACACCTCGAAGCCGGATCCTTCGCCCAGCTTCGGCGCACGCCAGGCGTAGAGCCAGAGCCCGCCGCCGGTTGCGATCACCAGCAACGCCAGGATGAACACGCCCCGTTCCGGATCGACCGCGAATGCGTGGACGCTCGTCAGCACCCCGGAACGAACGACAAAGGTGCCGATCAGGCTCATGGAGAATGTCAGGATGCCGAGCAGCACCGTCCATTTCACCAGCGTGTGGCGACGCTCCACGACGAGCGCTGAATGCACGAGCGCGGTGCCGAGCAGCCACGGCATGAGCGAGGCGTTCTCGACCGGATCCCAGAACCAGAAGCCGCCCCAGCCAAGCTCGTAATAAGCCCACAATGAGCCGAGCATGATTCCGATCGTGAGAAAGCTCCACGCCGACAATATCCACGGTCGCGCAAATCGCGCCCACACGGAATCCGCGCGCCCCTCGATCAGTGCGGCGATGGCGAACGAAAAGGCCGTCGAGAAACCGACATACCCCAGGTAGAGGAACGGCGGGTGCGAGGCGAGGCCGGGATCCTGCAGCAATGGGTTGAGGCCTGCGCCCTCGATCGGCGCCGGGTCGAGGCGCGCGAACGGATTCGAGGTGAAGACAATGAAGGCGAGAAATCCAACGCCGATCATCGCCTGGATCGCCAGCGTGCGCGCGCGCATGGTCTCCGGGATAACACGTCCGAACGCTGCAATGGTCGCGCCGAAAGCCGCCAATATGAGCACCCAGAGCAGCATCGAGCCCTCGTGGTTTCCCCAGACGCCGGCGATCTTGTAGAGAAGCGGCTTTGCGGTGTGCGAGTTCGCGGCGACCACGGCGAGAGAGAAATCCGAACGCAGGAACGCATTCGTGAGGCACGCGAACGCGAGTGCAATGAAAGCAAATTGCGCGATCGCCGCTACATCGCCAAACGCTATATAACGGCGGTCATTGCGATAGGCGCCGATCAATGGAAGTGATGATTGCGCGAGCGCGATCATCAGTGAAAGAGCAAGAGAAAAACGACCAATCTCCGCGATCACCAATGCGCCTCCCCCACTGACAAGCACACTTCGATGCTGATTCTATACATGACTTTGAATTGACCCTGCTGAGTCGCCTCTCTACGGTAAGCGTCCGCGACGGCCAAGAAGTCTTAATCCATTTTGACATAGTGACATTTGCAGGCCGATTTGCAGGGGCGCATGAGCAACGCAAGTGACAATCGCAACATGGACAGGTCCACGCTGCTCACGCCAGTCGACAAACCGACTCCCGGCGCTGAAGCGCGCGCGACGCGCGCAGCCCAGATCAAGCCGCGCTCCACCGTCCAAAATGACCGCCAGATAACAATTGTTGCATTTTCAACGGTCATCCTCGCGCTGCTCTATTGGGGGTGGCGCAACAGAGGCAAGGAGATTCTCGAGCCGGCGCATGGACTTGGATATGCACTGGGGATCGTGGGCAGCGTCCTCATGCTCGCGCTGCTCGCCTACCCGTTGCGAAAGCGTCTCAAATTCATGCGCGGCTGGGGCGCCGTGGCGGCCTGGTTTCGCTGGCACATGGTGCTCGGCATCGTCGGGCCGACGCTGGTCATCCTGCACTCCAACTACACGCTGCAGTCCGCGAACGCCGCGGTGGCGTTCTGGGTGATGGTCGTGGTCGCCAGCAGCGGCCTGATCGGGCGCTACCTCTACGCACGCGTGCACCGCGGCCTGTATGGGCAAAAGGCGGAGGCCAAGGAGTACCTCGAAGAAGCCGTCACGACCCGTTCCCTGCTCGAACTCGGCGCCGACCGTCAGGGTCACGACTGGAACGACGAGCTCGCCGACTTCGAGAAGCGCGCGCTGGCGCCGCATCGCACATTCTTCGGCGCGCTGGGCGGCAGCCTTGCATACGATTTTCGCGTGCGGCGCGTCAGGAAGATCCTTCTCAGGGATGTTGAGCTGACGGTCCTGAGCGAAGCCGCGCGACGCAACCTCTCGCCCAAGTCACGCCAGTCCCTGCGCGACGCGGCGCGGCAGCGGCTGGACCGTTACTTTGGCGCGCTGGGCCGCGCGGCGCATCTGGCCGTCTATGACCGGCTGTTTTCGCTCTGGCACGTGCTTCATCTGCCGCTGTTCGTGATCCTCATCCTGACCGCGATCATTCACATCGTGGCCGTGCACCTGTACTGACCGCTCCCGCATGCGGCTGATCCGACTCTTGCTTCTGTTGACGGCGATGTGTCTGGCGCCGTCCGCCGCCGGACAGACGGTGATCGAGCGCCTTGTGTCGCCCGGCCCGCTCGCCGCGGCCCATGCGCAGTACGAATCCCGCTGCAACGCCTGTCACGCCTCGTTCGACAAGACGGCTCAAACAGGGCTCTGCGCGGACTGCCACCGCCCGATCCGCGCCGACATCGCCGCACGTTCGGGCTTTCACGGAAAAAGTCGCGACGCCGCGACCCGCGCCTGCAAGACATGTCACACCGACCACGCGGGTCGCGGGGCAGCGATCGTCCGGTTCGATCCGCGGACCTTCGATCACGCCGCGAGCGACTATCCCCTCGCAGGCGCGCACGTGCGCGTGCAGTGCGCGTCCTGTCACGTGCGGGGAAAGAAGTTTCGCGAGGCGCCTGCGGCCTGCGTAGGCTGCCACCTCAGCGACGATCCCCACCGCCGCCAGCTCGGCGATCGTTGCGAAAGCTGCCACGTCGACGCCGCCTGGAACCAGATTCGCTTCGACCACTCGGGAACCGGCTATCCGCTGCGCGGCGCCCATGCGCGGGTCGGCTGCAAATCCTGCCACGCAGCCGAGCGCTACAAGAACACGCCGCGCGCCTGCATCGATTGCCACCGCAGCGATGACGCCCACAACGGAACCCTGGGGACCCGTTGCGAGAGCTGCCACGCTGAAACCGCATGGCGCACGGTGCGTTTCGATCACGGCGCGACGCGCTTTCCGCTGGTCGGCGCCCACAACCGCGCGACGTGCGCATCCTGCCACATCGGCGGCCGCTATCGCGGCATCCCCACGACCTGCATCAATTGCCACCGCGCCGACGATGCCCACCAGGGCCGTCTCGGCGCCGACTGCGCCGCGTGCCATACGCCGGCGAACTGGAAGACGACGCGCTTCGATCACGCGCGCACCGGGTTTGCGCTGCAGGGCCGCCATGCGACGACTACTTGCCAGTCCTGCCACAGGGAACCCGCCGATCGGGTCCACCTCAACAAGGCCTGCGTCGCCTGCCACGCGGACGACGACAAACACGCCGGTCGCAACGGCCCCACGTGCGAACAGTGCCACAACGCCGCCGACTGGAAGCGCACGTCGTTCGATCACGCGGCGGCCACCCGCTTTCCATTGCGCGGCGCCCATGCGCCGCTCGCATGCGAAAGGTGCCACGTGCGCCCCGCGCGCGAAGTCAAACTCAACATGGCGTGCGCGTCATGCCACACGAGCGACGACCAGCACGCAGGCCAGCTCGGCGCGAACTGCGGGCAATGCCACAACGACCAGGCATGGAACTCGTCGGTGCGTTTCGATCACGATCTCACGCCCTTCCCGCTCATCGGCGCGCACAAGCCGCTGCAGTGCGTGGCCTGCCACGCCTCCAAACGCTTCAAGGATGCGCCGATCGAATGCGTCAGATGTCACGAAGATGACAATAAGCACGCAGGACGCCTCGGTCCCAATTGCGCGCAGTGCCATGACGCCACCGCCTGGGTGCACTGGAACTTTAATCACGACACCCAAACGCGCTATCCATTGACCGGCGCGCATCGCGGACTTGACTGCGAAGCCTGTCATTCGCAACGAAATGTCCGCAGAATTCGCCAGTCAGGCGCGTGTATGGATTGTCATGCCGCCGATGATGCGCACCACGGGGAATTCGGCGTCGAATGCGGCCGCTGCCACACGACGGAGACGTTCCGCGGCGCCCGGCGCAGATGAGAATTGCGTCAGACTGGGCGCTGCGCGAACGAAAGGGTTTGAACAAAATAAACGAATGCCCGTAAGGGTGCGAAGTGTGTCCGTGAATCGGCGCGCCGGGCGGGATCGAATATGGGGAGTTCGGGTTGTGATGTCCACGCACGCACTTCGCCGGACCGGCGCCATTCACATGCGACTCTTTTTCATTGTCATTTTCGCGTTATTCGCGCTGCTCTCGGTCGGGCAGACCGATCTGGCGCATGCCCAGCCGACGACCGCCGCGTTCGACCACCAGCGCACCGGCTTCCCGCTAACGGGCGCTCACCGTGAAGTTGGATGCGCGACCTGCCATACCGGGGGCATTTTCACGGGTGCGCCGCGCGAGTGCGAAGGATGTCACAACGGCCAGCGCGCGATCGGGCGCCCCCGGGGTCACCTTCCGACAACAACGCAGTGCGAAGCCTGCCACAACACGACGAACTACCGCGTCGTGCGCTTCGATCACACCGCAGCGCGAGGCAGCTGCGCGCAATGCCACGACGGCCGCAAGGCGTCCGGGAAGACAACGAACCACCCGCAGACCAGCAACCAGTGTCAGGAATGCCACACGAGCGGAACGTGGGCCACGACCCGGTTCGATCACGGCAACGTCTCGGGAAGCTGCGTGAGCTGCCACGACGGCAGAATCGCACGCGGCAAGTCCGCTACCCACATCGCGACGAGCAACGTCTGCGAGGACTGCCACACGACAGGCACGTGGGCGAACGCACGCTTCGATCACGCCGGCGCGACAGGTTCATGCGCGAGCTGCCACAACAGCGCCAAGGCCAGGGGAAAGTCCGGGGCGCACCTGACCACCACAAATATCTGCGAGGACTGCCACGTACCGACATCTTGGACCACAGTGCGGTTCAACCACGCCGCGACCACCGGTACGTGCGCGAGTTGCCACAATGGCTCGAAGGCGACCGGCAAACCCGCGAACCACCTGCCGACCACTGCGGCTTGCGACACCTGCCATACGGGAAACACGACCTGGACCAACGCACGGTTCAACCACGCTGGCGTCGCCGGCGCATGCGTGAGCTGTCACAACGGCACGACGGCGCCGGGCAAGACTGCGTCACACCTGACCACCACGAACGTCTGTGAGGATTGCCACGTTTCAACGTCCTGGTCGTCCGTGCGGTTCAACCACGCCGCCACCACAGGCACGTGCGCCAGCTGCCACAACGGCTCCAAGGCGACCGGCAAGCCAGCCAACCACGTACCGACCACGGCCGCGTGCGATGACTGCCACACCGGCGCCACGACCTGGTCCAACGCCCGTTTCGATCATGCCGGCGTCACTGGCTCGTGCTCCAGTTGCCACAATGGAACCGCAGCGACAGGCAAGAGCGCAACGCACCTCGCAACCACCAATGTGTGCGAGGACTGTCACGTCCCGACAACCTGGACGTCCGTGAACTTCGACCACGCCGCGGTCACGGGCGCCTGCTCGACGTGCCACAACGGCTCCAGGGCCACTGGCAAGCCGGCGAACCACATTCCCACGAGCAACGTCTGCGACGACTGCCACGTGGTGACGAGCTGGGCCAATGCGCGCTTCGATCACAACGGCGTCACCGCCACCTGCTCCACCTGCCACAACGGCTCGCAGGCGACCGGAAAGCCCGCCAACCACATCTCGACGTCCGCCCAGTGCGACTCCTGCCACTCCACGCTCGCCTGGACGCCGGCGCGGTTTGACCACGCAAACGTCAGCGGTTCCTGCTCGACCTGCCACAACGGCACACAGGCGACTGGAAAGCCGACAAACCACTTCACGACGAGCCTGCAATGCGATGAATGCCACGCGACGTCGACCTGGACGCCGCTCACCTTCCGGCACACATCCGCGGACTATCCGGGAGATCACCGCGGCAACCTGACGTGCAGAAGCTGCCACACGACCAACGCGCAGGCCGTGACGTGGACGGCGCCCGCCTACCAGCCCGACTGCGCCGGCTGCCACGCCAACGATTACAGGACCGATCCGCACAAGAAATGGGAAACCCCGACGACCGTTCGCTACACGGTCAGCGAGCTGCGTGACTGCGCAGGCGCCTGCCACATCTACACCAACAGCTCGATGACCACGATCAAGGAAACCCGGAACAGCCACCACCGGGTCAACGGCGGCGGGTTCGACTGACCATGGAGCAAACCTTGAGATCACTCGGCTACGTGACCGTCGGCGCGGCCGCCGTCGCGGGAATTGTCGCCGCCGATGAGGCGCGGGCCCAGCCCAGCCTCGACCGCGTTCTCTCCGAGGCGCACATCACGGAAGGCGATCGTTGCTCCGTCGTCCGTGTCGATTTCAACTTCCCGGTCCGGTACGTCAGCCACTTCCCCACCGACAACGGCAATGAACTGCAGATCCGGGTCCGCGCGATCGAACGCCAGATGGACGGCGAGATGGCGCTCAAGCGCGAGTCTCTCCGCCTGCCCTCCACAGACCTGACGCCGATCCGTGAGATCGACTTCGAGGGCAATCGCCCGGAAGGCCCCACGGTGGACGTCGTCTTCTCGAAGAAGACGTTCTTCCGCGTCGGTCAGGGCGCGGATTTCCGCAGCCTCGTGATCGTCCTCTCCGGAGACAACGCGAACGTCGACTGCACGCCCATGACGCCCATCGCGCCGGTGACGCCGGGCGACCTCATCGCGACGCCGCCGCCCGCGCAGGCGGCGCCGGCGGCGTCGACGGCGCGCAATGGGCGCCTCGAGCTTCCGCCCGCCACGGCGCGGGCCGGCGCCGGCGCCGATGCGGCTGAAAGTCAGCTCCTGCTGGATACGGCGCGCACCGCGCTGATGGATCGCAACTTTCCGCAGGCGATCCAGCTGCTCACCAAGCTCCTGCAACGCCCCGAGGGGCCGCTCGCGGCCGAAGCGCACGAACTCCTGGGCATCGCGCGCGAACGCAACGGCCAGCTCGCGCACGCGAAGGGGGAATACGAGGACTATCTTCGCCTCTATCCGCAAGGCCCCGGCGCGGAACGCGTGCGCCAGCGCCTTTCGGGACTTCTGACGGACGCGACGCCCCGCCCCGAACTGCGCCGAGCCGAACGCGCGAAGGAAGTCGGCGACACCGAGTGGAAGCTGAACACCAGCCTCTCGCAGTACTATCTGCGCGACGACACATCGCGCACCACGGACGATCCCGTGCTGGGCAAGGTCACGGAAGACACCGTCAACCAGAACGAACTGCTGACGGCGATCGATGCGACGCTCGGCGTCCGCAATTCGGACTTCCAGGCCAAGATGCGCGTCGCCACGACCTACACCAACGACTTCCGCGAAGACGGCAAGAACGAGAGCACGATCAGCGCCGCCTACTTCGAGGCGTCGGACGCCAAGCAGCGCGTGCTCGGCCGCGTGGGCCGGCAGACCCGCAGCACGGGCGGCATTTTCGGGCGCTTCGACGGCGGCCTGCTTTCGATGCGGGCGACCAACAAGTTCAAGCTGAACCTCGCCGCCGGGTATCCGGTCGAGAGTTCGAAGGACCAGACCTTCAACAACAACCGCTACTTCTACGCCGCCAGCGTGGACATCGGGCGCATCGGCAAGTGGGACGGCGATCTCTATTATCTGCGCCAGTCCGCGTATCGCCTCGTGGACCGCGAAGCCGTCGGCGCCGAGGCCCGCTACGTCGGCGACAAGGTCTCCGCGTTCGGGCTTGTCGACTATGATGTCCACTACAAGCAGGTGAACATCGGGCTGGTGAACGCCAACGTGACGCTGGCGGATGAAACCACGTTCAGCGTATCGGCAGACTATCGGCGCGCGCCGCTGCTGACGACCACGAACGCGCTCCAGGGCCAGACGGCGGGCAGCCTCGACGAACTGAAGGCGTCCTATTCCACTGAACAGATCGAGCAACTCGCAAACGACCGGACGGCGTATAGCCGGACCGCCACGGTCAGCGCGTCGCACCCGTTCAACGAGCACGTCGCCGTCAACGTCGATGCGACCGTCTCCAACATGTCGAGCACCAAGGAATCCGGCGGCGTTCCGGCCAACCCCGCCAGCGGCAATGAATACTACTACTCGGCGCAGGTTGTCGGGAGCAGCGTGTTCACCGACGGCGACCTCGTGATCGGCGGCCTCCGCTATGCCGATACCGCCACCTCCAACCGCTACACCGTGGATCTCAGCGCCCGCTACCCGGTCACCCGGGATTTCCGCGTGTCGCCGCGCCTGCGCGTCAGCTATCGCGAAAACAAGAATGACGACGGAACCCAGACGGCGGTGCGTCCATCAGTGCGCCTGAACTACAACGTCCGCCGCAACTTCCAGCTTGAGTTCGAAGGCGGCGGAGAGTGGCAGCAGGACGATTTCGCGGGCATGTCCACGGAAACCAAAGGCTTCTTCCTGAACCTGGGATACCGCCTCGACTTCTGACATGACGGACGCGACGGACGCCAAGCGGTCTATTGTCCGCTCTTCGCCATGCCGCCGACGGGAAACACAAGCGCGACCTTCGTGCCCTGCCCAATCGCGCTTTCGATGCGCACCGAGCCGCCGTGCAGATCCATGATCGCCTTTGTGATCGCAAGCCCGAGGCCCACGCGCGTGTTTCCGCCGGCTGGAGGGCCGGGCGTATCGGCGCCCCTGTAAAATCGGTCGAACACGCGTTCCATGTCGTCTGGCGCCATGCCCGCGCCCGTGTCCGCAACCAGGATCTCATCGCCCCCGGGGACCTCCGCCGTGGTGATGGTGATGGCGCCTCCCGCCGGCGTGTGCGCGATGGCGTTCGAAACGAGATTGCTGACAGCGCGCTGCAACAGCACGCGATCAGCCTGGAGTATCCGACCTGCGGCGGCGTCGACCGTCAGGCGAATTCCTGCCTCTTCCGCGCTTGCGCCGAAATAGCGGACCACGCGGTCGATCTCCTCGCCAACCACGACCTCTTCTGCAAGCGGCTCCAGCGCGCCGCCGTCCGCGCGGGCGAGAAACAGGAGCCTTCCCGTCAGCGTGACCAGTGATCCGCAATCCTCGACGATTTTCTCGAGCGCGCTCCGGAATCCCTCTGTGGACGTTTCGGTCATCAGCGTCACCTCCGCGTTGAGGAGGATGGCGTTCAGCGGCGTGCGCACCTCGTGCGCCACATTGTCGGCGTAGTGTCTCAGGTCGTCGTACGAGCCCTCCAGGCGCGCAAGCATCGCGTTGAAATGGGCGCCGAGCTGCTCCAGCTCGTCCGGGAGACCGGCCAGTGGAATCCGGTGATTGATCGTCTGCAGGCTCACCGTATCGACGGCGCGGGCGAAACGCCCGATCGGCTTCAGCGCGGCGCGCACGGCGAGCGCGCTCAGGGAAAGACAGGCCAGCGCCGCCAGGATCGCAACGGCGAGCGCCACTGCGCGGTAGCGCCCCGCCACCACCACATCCAGTCGCGTGTCTGCAGCGATCTGCACCGTCGCGAAGGCGCCCGCCACACTGGCGACCGATGGATAGCGTGCGGCCACCACGCGGTAGGAGCCGCCATTCGGGCCGAGCGCGTCGCCCCTGCGTTCGTGCTTCAGCGGCGAAAGCGACACCCGGGGGAAGCGCGCGGCGGGCAGCATCTTCGCCATCCCCGGCGTTTCCGCGAGCACCTCGCCGTTCTCGGCGATCAACCGGACAAGTATCCGGCGCGGCCCGTCCATGTTCTCGCTGACTTCGTGGCCGGACCAGAATCCGAACGTCTCGGCGTCCGTGAGAATGCCCGACACCTCAAGCGCCTTGCGCGACAGGACCTGATCGTCGATCCAGCGCGTCTGAGCCTCCAGCGCGAGCGACAGCATGATCGCCGCGGCGACGATCACCGCCAGCGCCCCGGCGCCGAACCAGACCGTCAGCCGCCATGCAAGGGAGTTCGTCCCGCCGAGCCATTTGCCGGCGCCCGGCGCATCCGCAACATCAGCGGACGACATACCCAAGTCCCCGCACAGTGTGGATCAGCTTTCGCTCGAACGGTTCATCCACCTTCCTGCGCAACCTGCGCATCATGACCTCGATCGCGTTGCTCTCGCCATCGAAGTTCATCCCCCACACGCGCTCGGAAATGAACGTGCGCGAAAGCACCTCTCGCTGGTGCCGGACCAGGAGATGAAGAAGGTCAAACTCCATCATTGTAAGGTCAAGGCTCTGGTCGCCCCGCGTCGCGTAGTGCCTGGCGCGATCGAGAACGAGGTCTTCGAACCGGTCAGCGTCGCCGCCCGCCAGATTGCACCGGCGAAGGATCGAACGCATGCGCGCGACCAGTTCCGAGAACGCGAAGGGTTTGACGAGATAGTCATCAGCGCCGAGCGACAGGCCCTTGACCCTATGTTCGACGGCGTCCTGCGCCGTGAGCATCAGCACGGGCGTGCGGATTTCGCGCCGGCGCATCTCCGCCAATATGTCCCAGCCGTCGCGCCCCGGCAGCGCCACGTCCAGGAGGACCATGTCGTGCCGCCCCAGAAGCGCCGTTTCCATCCCCGCAACGCCGTCCATGCAGGTTTCAACGGCAAAGCCCGTCGCCTCAAGTCCCACCTGGAGAAATGTGGCGGCCCTGACTTCGTCTTCGATGACCAGTATTCTCAAAGCCTGCCCCCGTCGCGCCGGGATGACGCAAGGTTTGCATCGGCGGCGATTCACTTCCGGCCGAACGCCTACCCCTAACGGTTGCTGTCACAAATCTCCAGCCACCGCCGATCCTGTCGGCAGGGCCAGTTCACCGGCACGATGCAAATCTCCTCAAAAAAGGCTTTCAGACCCGGCGCAGCGCCGCGGTCATCTCCATGTCCTCAAGGTCCAGCACCTCGATCAACTCGGCGTCCGCGAGTTCGCCGACAATGACCTTCTCGGCAAGCAGCTCCCGCCCGAGCGTCTCGGCGTACTTCGCCGCGAACGCTTCCGCGCCCGCCCCTGACAGCGCAAGCACGATGCGGTCCGAAACAGCAAACCGCGCCTTCTTGCGCGCATCCTGCAGCTGGCGCAGCGCTTCGCGCAGGCGCCCTTCCTCGACCAGCTCGGCGTCGAGTTCCGTTTCGAGCGCCACGAGCAGGCCGTTCTCCACTGACGTCGCGAAGCCGCCGCGGTCGGCAGCGTCGAGCAGGAAGTCTTCCGGCGCCAGCGTTTCGGGATCGCCGCCGAGATCGAGCGTCACCGGCTTCTTCGCGATGACGGAATCGACGATCTTCGCCACCTGCTTTTCATCCGCGAGCACGGCCTTCAGCGCGCCGAGCTTGGACTTCAGCCGCTTGCCGACGGCCGCGAGGTTGGGCCTGAGCGAATAGCTCACGAACGCGGCCTCTTCCTCCGGCCCCATCGCCTTCACTTCGCGGACATTCAGCTCCTCGGCGATGAGCTGTGCATTGGCCTCGATGACCGCGAGGCCGGCGGCGTCGGGCACGCGCACGAAAGCGGTCCGGAGCGGCTGGCGCGTCTTCAAGTTCGACTTCGCCCGCGCGGAGCGGCCGAGATAGACCGTGTTCAGAACAAGCGACATCGACGTGATGAGATTTTCGTCGATGGCCGCCGCATCCGCTTGCGGCCAGTCGTCGAGGTGCACGGATTCCGCAGCGCCGCCGGGCTGATGCTTCGCCAGATTGCGATAGAGCGCTTCGGAGAAGAACGGCGCCATCGGCGCCATCAGCTTCACGGTGGTGAGCAGCGCCTCGTAGAGCGCGACGAACGCGCTCTCCGCCTCGCCCTCGTCCACGCGCCCCCAGAAGCGGCGGCGGTTGCGGCGCACGTACCAGTTGGAAAGATCGCGATCGACGAACTCGGCGACGAGGCGCGTGGCCTCCGCCGCGTCGTAGTCTTCCAGCGCCTTCGTTACTTCGGCGATGAGCTTGTTGCGCTTGGCTTCGAGCCAGCGATCGATTTCCGGACGCTCGGCGAGATTGGGTTTGCGCGACAGGTCCGGCTTCGACAGGTTCGCGTAGGACACAAAGAACGAATAGACGTTCCAGAGCGTCAGAAAGACCGGCATCTGCTGCTTTGCGATGTCGTCGCGCTTGAAGGCGAGGTTCTTGCCCGGCGCCGCCGCATTCAGGATGTACCAGCGCAGCGGGTCGCATCCCTCCTTGTTCAGCACCGACCACGGATCGACCGTGTTGCCGCGCGACTTCGACATCTTCTTGTCGTGCTCGTCGTTGATGAAACCCATCACGACGACGTTCTTGAAGGCCGGGGAATTCGGCGCGAGTTTCGCGAGCGGTCCTGCCGGCGTCTTGGCGTCCCCCGCATAGGTCAGCAGCGCGGCGATCGCGTGCAGCGAGTAGAACCAGCCCCGGGTCTGGTCCATCGCCTCGGAGATATAGTCCGCCGGGAACTGCTTTTCGAACGCCTCGACGTTCTCGAAGGGATAGTGCCATTGCGCGTAGGGCATTGCGCCGGAGTCGAACCACACGTCGACGGTGTCACTCACACGCTTGAACGTCTTGCCGTCCTTCACGAACGTCACGTCGTCCACATAGGGACGATGCAGATCGAGATCCTTCAGGTCGCGCCCGACGAGCTTCGATAATTGTTCGATCGAGCCGATACACTCGAAGCTCTCGCCGTCCTCGCTCTGCCAGATCGGCAGCGGACAGCCCCAGAAGCGCTCGCGGCTGATCGACCAGTCGATATTGTTTTCCAGCCACCGCCCGAAGCGCCCGTCGCGCACGTGCTCGGGCTGCCAGTTGATCGCCTGGTTGTTGGCGATGAGGCGATCCTTCACGGCGGTGGTGCGCAGATACCAGCTCGTCTTGGCGAGGAAGAGCAACGGCGTGTCGTCGCGCCAGCAGTGCGGATAGGCGTGCTTGATGCGATCGGAACGGAAGATGCGGCCGCGGCTCTTCAGGTCGCGCACGATCTGCTTGTCGGCGTCCTTGAAGAACATGCCGGTGTAGGGGCCTGGGGACCGCGCGGGTTCAGACGCGCCCAGTTCTGGGCAACACCGGGCCGCAGTATACGCGCGGGGCGTATAATACACCCGCCGAACCACCCCCAGCATCAGGCCGTCGCGGCCCGCCGAAAACAGCACCGGCAACCCGTGCGTTTCGCCCATTTCGAGGTCGCCGTAGGCGGTCGCGGTGTGCAGCACGCCCGAGCCCGCCGTGATGTCCACGTGACTGTCGACAAGCACTGTGCGCAGCGCGCTTCCCACTTCGGCAGGCTCCTGCCCAAGCAGCACCGGCGCGTAGCCGACGCCCGCGAGGCGCTCCTCCGAAAACTCCGAAACGATGGTGAACGTGCCTTCGGCGAAGATCGTCGGCGCGAGCACGCTGGCGACGATGTAGAGTTCCTTCGCCGCATCCGCCGGCGCGCCCCAGAACGGCGGCGCCTCGACCAGCGCATACTGCGTTTCCGGCGCCACGCAGATCGCGACGTTGGCGCCGAGGGTCCACGGCGTCGTCGTCCACGCGAGCAGGTTCACGTCGCGCGCTTCAGACGCCGCCACGACGCCGCGTTTTTTCAGTTCCGCGCTGTCGGCGATGAACTTCACCCATGTCGAGGGATCGTCCACATCCTCCTTCATGCCGAGCGACACTTCGTGATCGGCGAGCGAGGTGTTGCACCGCGGGCAGTGCATGGTGGTCTTGTAGTCCTTGTAGAAAAGCCCCCGGTCCCAGAGGTTCTTCAGGATCCACCACTCACTCTCGATGTAGCTGTTGTGATACGTCACATAGGCGCGATCGAAGTCGACCCAGAAGCCGATGCGCTCGGTGAGGCTCACCCAGTCCTTGATGTAGGTGAAGACGCTGTCGCGGCATTTCTCGTTGAAGGCGGCGATGCCGAACTTCTCGATGTCCTGCTTGCCCTTCGAACCGATCTGCTTCTCGACCTCAAGCTCGACCGGCAATCCATGCGTGTCCCAGCCGGCGCGACGGTCCACCTGGTGGCCCTGCATCGTCTTGAAGCGGCAGTAGACGTCCTTCACCGTCCGCGCCGAGACGTGGTGGATGCCGGGGCGCCCGTTGGCCGTGGGCGGCCCCTCGAAGAAGACATAGGGCTTCTTGCCCGGCTTCGAGCGGGCCATGGCCTTCTTCTGGATGTCGGCGGCGCGCCAGTAGTCGAGAATGCCCTGCTCCAGCACGGGGAAGGCGGGCGCGGCGGATACATCGTCGAAGAGCGCGGTGTCGCGGGTCATGAAATGGGGCCTGATGGGGATTGAGGCGGGTCTTATGGCGTGCGCCGACCGGTAGGGGCAAGGAAGGACCTTGGGGAGCCATGCAATACCGGAAAGGGAGGCTTCACGAACGGATAAGACCTCCCCTCTGCGTCGCCGCGCCCGGCCCGACTACCTGTGAGCCACGCCGAAGGTCGCCCGCGAACCGTTCCGGCGACCGGATTGCCGCAGATGACCCTCACCCCCGCCCTCGCCAATAAGGTCCGCCGGACCGAAGCCGTCCTCGCCGAAGCCGCGGCGCTGGGCGATGTCGCGCTCGCCTCCAGCCTCTCGGCCGAGGACATGGTGCTGACGGACCTGATCGCCCGCGGCGGCCTGGCCATCTCCGTCTTCACCATCGACACCGGACGGCTGCACGAGGAAACGCTGGGCCTGATCGACGCGGCGCGCGACACGCTCGGCGTCGAGATCAAGGTCTATCGTCCCGACCCGGCGGTGGTCGCGGCGTACGTGTCGGGCAACGGCGCAAACGCGTTCTACGACAGTCTGGAGCTGCGCAAGTCCTGCTGCCATATCCGCAAGGTCGAGCCGCTGGAGCGCGCGCTGAAAGGCAAGGCCGGCTGGATCACCGGCCAGCGCCGCGAACAGGCCGCCACCCGCACCGAACTCGCCGCGCGCGAGCGTGACGGCGCGCGCGACATGGAGAAGTTCAACCCGCTGGCGGACTGGAGCTGGATCGACGTCCTCGCCTACGCGTCCGCGCGTAACGTGCCGGTCAACCCGCTACACGCCCGCGGCTACGTCTCCATCGGCTGCGAGCCCTGCACTCGCGCGATCCGTCCCGGCGAAGATCCGCGCGCCGGCCGCTGGTGGTGGGAGCAGAGCGACAGCAAGGAGTGCGGATTGCACGTCTCGCCCGTTCACGGCGCGCACGCCGGGGCCGGCGCATGACCGCCGCTCTCGCGTTGCACGCCGCGGACGCCGCCGCGCCCCGGCTGTCCCACCTCGACCGTCTCGAATCCGAAGCAATCCACATCCTGCGGGAAGTCGCCGCGGCGTTCGACCGCCCGGCGCTCCTCTTCTCCGGCGGCAAGGACAGCGCCGTTCTGCTGCGGCTTGCGGAAAAGGCGTTCCGGCCGGAAGCGTTGCCCTTCCCGCTGCTGCACGTCGACACCGGCCACAATTTTCCTGAAGTCATCGCCTTCCGCGACGCGCGCGTGGCCGAACTTGGCGAGCGCCTGATCGTCGGCCATGTCGAGGACTCCATCGCCCGCGGCACCGTGCGCCTGCACAAGGAAACCGACAGCCGCAACGCCGCCCAGGCCGTGACGCTGCTGGAAGCCATCGCCGAACACAATTTTGATGCGCTCATCGGCGGCGCGCGGCGCGACGAGGAAAAGGCCCGCGCCAAGGAGCGCATCTTCTCGCACCGCGACGACTTCGGGCAGTGGAATCCGAAGAGCCAGCGCCCCGAACTCTGGAACCTCTACAACACGCGGCTGCATCCCGGCGAGAACATGCGCGTGTTCCCGCTCTCCAACTGGACCGAGCGCGACATCTGGACCTACATCGCGCGCGAGAACATGTCCCTGCCGCCGCTCTACTACGCGCATGAACGCGATGTGGTGCGCCGCGGCGATCTGCTCGCGCCGGTCACCGCCATCACGCCGGCGCACGAGGGCGAGACGGTGGAGCGCGTCAGCGTGCGCTTCCGCACCGTCGGCGACATCACCTGCACCTGCCCGGTGGCGAGCATTGCGCGCAACCCGCTCGAGATCATCGCGGAAACCGAGTTCGCCGACCTTTCCGAACGCGGCGCGACGCGCATGGACGACCAGGCCTCGGAAGCGTCCATGGAGCGGCGCAAGAAGGAAGGCTACTTCTGATGTACGACGGCGCCTCTCACGAACGGCGCGGCGTGCTGCGCTTCATGACCGCCGGCAGCGTCGACGACGGCAAGTCGACGCTCATCGGGCGCCTGCTTTACGATTCCAAAGGCCTGATGCGCGACCAGATCGCGGCCATCTCGAAGGCCAAGCACGCCCGCGCCGACGACGGCGAGATCGACCTCGCGCTGGTGACCGACGGGCTTGAATCCGAGCGCGAGCAAGGCATCACCATCGACGTCGCCTACCGCTATTTCTCCACGCCCCGACGCGCTTTCGTCATCGCCGACGCGCCCGGCCACGAACAATACACCCGCAACATGGTGACCGCCGCGTCCACCGCGGAAGTGGCCATCATCCTGATCGACGCCAGCCGCATCGTCGGCAAGGGCCTGAAGAGCCAGACGCGCCGCCACGCCGCCATCGCCAAGCTCATGGGCCTCGACGTGATCGTCGCCATCAACAAGATGGACCTGCTCGACTGGTCGCAAGCCGCTTACACGGAGATCAAGGAGGGCTTCGAGCGCATCGCACGCACGCTCGACATCACGCCCCTCGCCTATGTGCCGATCTCGGCGAAGTCCGGCGACAATGTCGCGCGGCGCGGCGCGCCCCCCTGGTACGACGGCCCGCCGCTGCTCGACATCCTCGAAGCCGTCTCGCCGCGCGACGCAAAGACGAACCCCGTGTTCCGCTTCCCGATCCAGCGCGTGGCGCGCTGGGGCGAGAGCGATCCCGATGCGCGCCGCGGCTATGCCGGGCGGGTGGAGAACGGTTCCGTGCGCGTCGGCGATGCGGTGGTTGCAGCGCCCTCGCTGCTGCCGGCGGTGGTCCGCGACATCCGCACCTTCGAAGGCTCGCTTGCCGAAGCGGTCGCTGGCCAGTCGGTGACGCTCGTCCTCGACCGCGACCTCGATCTTGCGCGCGGCGATGCGCTGGCGTCCGCCGACGTCGCCGTCGCCCGCAGCGTTACCGCAGATCTCTGCTGGCTCGACACCCAGGCCTGGCAGCGCGGTCGCCGCTACCTCCTGCGCCAGGGCACGCGCACCACGCACGCCGTGATCGACCAGATCCACTTCGTGCGCGAAGTCACCGAGCTCGCCGCCGTGACCGACGCGACGGAACTGCGTCTCAACGACATCGCGTCCGTCCGCGTGAAGGCGCTGGAACCGCTGATCGCCGACCTGTTCGACGATGCGCCCGCCACCGGCGCCTTCGTGCTGATCGACCCGGTCACGCACCAGACGGCGGCCGCCGGCATGATCCGGGAAGCGCACGATCCCCAGCCGCATGCCGCGGCGGACGGGACGACCTACGAAATCTGATCTCTGCGAACGGGACCGCCGGCGTCCCGCCGGCACAGTGGTACGTTCAGAAAAGCCGCGTCCCTGCCGGACACGACATGCCGGCGGGGACGCCGGCGGTCCTCACCTTCACCACACGCGCGCCTCGCGCGGGCGCAGCGTCACGCGATCGCCGATCTTCAACCGTAGCGCGACGTCGTGCGGCGCGCGTATCTCGATCGGCTCGCCGCCCTCGACCAGGCAATCGAGACGCGCGCTCGCGCCGGCCGACACCACGTCCCGCAGTACCGCCTTCAGGCCTTCGCCGTCACCCGTACCGATATC
Organism: uncultured Caulobacteraceae bacterium; assembly: GCA_964530695.1. GTDB lineage: Bacteria > Pseudomonadota > Alphaproteobacteria > Caulobacterales > Aquidulcibacteraceae > VFBF01. The sequence goes on along the minus strand of CAZGYQ010000019.1, from coordinate 9,217 downwards.
GAACGCGTCCGGGCGCACATAGGCAAGGCCCGCGCCCGCGCGCGTGAGCGAACCGCCGAGCAGTTTCGCGCGCGCGCCCGCGAACACCGCCGCGCCGTCGATGATTTCGCATGGCAGCTTCACCACATCGCCGAGGAATTCGAACACGAAGGGCGTCGCTGGCTGGTGGTAGAGTTCCTCCGGCGTGCCGACCTGCTCCAGCGCGCCATTTTTCAGAAGCGCCACGCGATCGGCGAGTTCAAGCGCCTCTTCCTGATCATGGGTCACGAAGATGGTGGTCAGTCCGGTGCGTTCGTGGAGCTGGCGCAGCCAGCGGCGCAGCTCGCGGCGCACCTTGGCGTCAAGCGCGCCGAAGGGTTCGTCGAGCAAAAGGATGCGCGGCTCGATGGCGAGCGCGCGCGCCAGCGCCACGCGCTGACGCTGGCCGCCGGAAAGCTGCGAGGGATAGCGCCCGCCGAGGCCGTCGAGCTGCACGAGCGCGATGAGTTCCTCCACGCGCGCGCCGATCTCCCGGTTGTTCGGGCGGTCCCTGCCGCGTTTAGCCCGCAGGCCGAACGCAACGTTCTGCGCCGCCGTCATGTGCCGGAACAGCGCGTAGTGCTGGAACACGAGGCCGATGCGGCGGTCGCGCACCTTCTGCGCCAGAAGGTTCTCGCCCTGAAAGCGGATCGAGCCGGAGTCCGGAATCTCAAGGCCGGCGATGCAGCGCAGCAGCGTTGTCTTGCCCGAGCCCGAGGGCCCAAGCAGCGCGATGAACTCGCTGTCCTCGGCGCGCAGCGAGACGCCGCCCAGGGCGGGGAATTTTCCGAATGTCTTGCGGACGTGTTCGATTTCGAGCGGCATGGGCTCCTCAGGTCCGCTCGGCGGCGGCGAGTTCGGCTTCAAAGCGGGATTCAAGCACGGCCTTCACGCCGAGCGTCACCAGCGCAAAGAGCGCCAGCAGCGAGGCCATCGCGAAGGCGGCGACGAAGTTGTATTCGTTGTAGAGGATCTCGACGTGCAGCGGCATCGTCGAGGTGAGGCCCCGGATGTGGCCGGAAACCACGGAAACCGCGCCAAACTCGCCCATCGCGCGCGCGGTGCACAGGAGAACGCCGAAGGTCAGCGCCCACTTCACGTTCGGCAACGTCACGAGGAAGAAGGTGCGCCACGGCCCCGCGCCGAGCGTCGCGGCGGCGGCCTCCTCGTCTGTCCCCTGCTGCTGCATCAGCGGAATCAGTTCGCGCGCCACATAGGGGAACGTCACCAGAGTGGTCGCCATCACGATGCCGGGCACGGCGAAGATGATCTCGATCCCGCGTTCGATGAAGAACGGGCCGAACCAGCCGTGCGCGCTGTAGAGCAGCACATAGACGAGGCCGGAAATCACCGGCGAGACCGACAATGGCAGGTCGATGAGCGTGGTCAGGAAGCTCTTGCCGAAGAAATCGAACTTGGTGATCGCCCACGCGGCGGCGAGGCCGAACACGGTGTTGAGCGGCACGGCGATGGCGGTGACGAGCAGCGTGAGCTGGATCGCAGAGAGCGCGGCCGGTTCCTGGAAGGACGCGAAATAGGCGGCCTCGCCCTTGCGCAGCGCCTCGACGAACACCGCCAGCAGCGGCGCCATGAGCACGACAAGCACGTAGGCGACCGCGACGCCCACGAGCGTCCACTTGAGCCACGCCGGATCGCGGATCGGCGAGGTATGCGCCCGCTCGCTCATCGCGCGCCCCGTCTTGTCATAAACGCATGCGCGCTGTTGAGCAGGAAAAGCAGCACGAAGGACACGCACAGCATCGCAAGGCCGATGGCGGCCGCGCCCGCATAGTCGAACTCCTCGAGCTTGATGATGATCAGCAATGGCGCGATTTCCGACACCATCGGAATGTTGCCGGCGATGAAGATGACCGAGCCGTACTCTCCCACAGCGCGCGCGAAGGCGAGCGAAAAACCCGTGAGGATCGCCGGCGCGATGGCCGGCCAGATCACCTGGCTGATCGTGCGCCAGCGCGAGGCGCCCAGCGTCGCCGCCGCTTCTTCCACGTCGCGCTCAAGGTCGGCGAGCACCGGCTGCACCGCGCGCACGACGAACGGAAAGCCGATGAACACGAGCGCGACCATGACGCCGATCGGGGTGTAGGCGATGGCGATGTCGTGCGGCGCGAACGCGGCGCCGATGGGGCCGTTCGGCGCGTAGATCGCAGCGAGCGCAATGCCCGCCACCGCCGTCGGCAGCGCGAACGGCAGATCGACCAGAGCATCGATGAAGCGCTTGCCGGGAAATTCGTAGCGCACCAGCGCCCACGCCACGATCGTTCCGAACACCGCGTTCACCGAAGCCGCGATCGCCGCCGCGCCGAAACTCAACTTGAGCGCGGCCACCGTGCGTCCCGACGACACCACGCGCCACACGCCCTCAAGCCCAAGTTCCCACGGCCGCAGCGCAAGCGCCGCCAGCGGGATCAGCACGATGATGCTCAGATAGAGGGCCACGAAAGTGAACGACGGCCAGAAGCCGCCGAGCGCACTCGGCTCCCGGAACCGCCGGCGTTTCGCCGACGTCGCTGCGTTCGCCACGCTCATCGGCGATCCGTTCTGCAGGCCTGCAACATGGACACGCGGCGCTCCGAGGCGACCGCGCGCCCAATATTGCTAACTCCTTGCGGAATCATCATGGATGCTCCGGCCTCACAACGGCGGTCAGCTTGCCCGTCCGGTAAGCCCGTCTAACGGCAGTTTCGAGGCGCTCGCGAGCGTCGTGCGCTCGAGGATAGCTGCGGTCCCGTCGCGCACCTCGATCAGCACGTGGCGCAAGGCGCAGGTCGCCTCGTCGGGGCAATCGTCGCAGCGCTTGTAGGCCGTCCGGCTCGCGCACGGGGCCAGTGCGAGCGGGCCGTCGCTGATCCGGATCACTTCGGCGAACGTGATCGCCTCCGGCGCGCGGGCGAGCGCATAGCCGCCGTGCTTGCCGCGGTGGCTGACCACCAGCCCGCTGCGCTTAAGTTCGATCAGGATGTTCTCCAGGAACCGGCGCGGGATGTCCTGCCGCTGGGCGATGTCGGCGATGAACACCGGACGGCGTCCGCCGTCTTCGGCCCCCGCCTGCTGGGCGAGGTCGAGCATCGCGCGCAGCGCGTATTTGGCCTTCACGGTCAACATGGAGCACGTTCCATTCCGCGCCACACGCGAAATAGCAAGTCTCGCAATCCCTAGTTGTGTTTTCTCTACTTTCCCCTAAAAGGGGAACGCATGAGAGCCGTCCACTGTTCCGGTTACGAGCCAAACCGCTGGCGCGATGCGATGTTCCGCCATCGCCACCGCCTGTTCGTCGACCTGCTCGGCTGGCGGGCGCTGGCGCGACCTGACGGGCGCGACGTCGACGCCTTCGACGACGGCCGGGCGCACTACATCATCGTCGTCGACGACGCCGACATCTACCGCGCCTCGGCCCGGCTCCTGCCCACGACCGGCCCGCACATGCTGTCGGAGACCTTCGCCGGCTTCATCGATGGCCCCGCGCCGCGCGGACCGGACATTTTCGAATGGACGCGGCATGCGCCGGGCGACCCCGCCTGGCCGGCCGCCGTCAACGAAGCGGCGCGCCTGGCGCTCCACATCGCCATCCTCGAATTCGCGCTGGAGCGGGCGATCACGGCCTTCACGGCGCTGCTCGAGGCCGGTCTCGTCCGGCGCGCGCAGGCTTATGGCTGGGATTGCGCCCCGATCGGCCCCCGCCGGGCCTATGGCGAGGGCGAAGCGGTCGCGGTGTTCAACCCGGTGCGGGCCTCGCACCTCGCGGACCTGCGCCGGCGCGCCGGGTTCACCGCGCCGATCCTGAACTCCAGCGATCCGGACGCGGCGGCGGCATGAACGCCCTTCCCACGCTCCGCCGCAATGACGGCCGCGCCGGCGTTCTGGCGGCGCTGCGCGAGCACGGCGCGTGCGTGATCGCCGACGCATTGGCCGCCGACGCTCTACAGCGACTGGAACGCGATCTCGCGCCGTGGTTCGACGCCGCGTCTTGCGGCGAGGGGCCGTTCTTCGGGCGGCGCACACGCCGGTTCAGCGCGCTGTTCGCCAAGGCGCCGGCCACCGCCGCGCTCGCGCTTGACGATCTCGTACTTCCAACGGCGGAGGCGGCGCTGGACGCCGGCGCGCGCGGCTGCGACCGGATCCAGCTCAACCTGACCCAGGCCATCGGCATCGGCCCCGGCGAGCCGGCGCAGGCGATCCACCGCGACGACGACTTCTTCCCCTTCGCGCACCCGGGCGGTGAACTGATGATCAACGCCCTGTGGACGCTCGACCCCTTCACCCGCGCCAACGGGGCGACGTTGGTCGCGCCCGGCAGCCACCGCTGGGAACGCCGCCGCCGCCCCGAAACGAACGAAACCGTCGTCGCCGAAGCGCCCGCCGGCGCCATGATCCTGTGGCTCGGCGCGACGCTCCACGGCGGCGGCGCCAACACCACCGGGCAAATCCGCCGCGGCGTGGTGATGAGCTACAGCGTGGGCTGGCTCGCGCCGGCGGAAAAGCTCCTGCTGTCGATCCCGCCCGACGTGGCGCGCGCGCTGCCGGAACGCCTGCAGCAACTCATCGGCTACCAGATCCACCGCCCGAACCTCGGCTGGGTGGAGGGCCGCGACCCGATCGAATGGCTGCGCGGCGAGGTGGGCTCCCTGGCGGCGCCGGGGGACAATCTCACCCCGAAACAGGAGGCGCGCCTGCGCGAAGCAACGCCCGGCTGACCAGTGCGCACGGGATTCACGTCCACGTGCGGGGACTCACGTTTCGCCGCCGTAATGATATGACGGGCGGCGGAGGGGCGATGAGCGACGATCCGAAGTCAGAGCCGCCTGCCGCTGCTGGCGGCGCGCCGAAGGTAGACCCCGCCGGAACGGAACCGGACGCGGCTGAACCAGCCGCATCGACTGGCGAGGCGCCCGCCGCCCCCGCGCCGCAGCGCCCCTCGTTCGCGCGATCCCTCATCGCCGCCGATCCCGTCTCCATCGGCGCCCTCGCCACCGCCGTTGTCGCGAGCATCGTCAGCGTGGTGCAGACAGCCTTCATGTGGGAAGCGCGCAACGACGAGATCGAAGCGGAGCTGCGCGCCCAGCAACTGCGCGCCTGCGTGGCCTACGAACGCCGCGGCGCCATCGCCAACGCGCGCATCCAGGCGCTGGCGATCTCCAAGACCGATCCCGCCGACGGCGACGAGGCGCTGGACGGCCATCTCGCAGATTACTTCGACACGCTGGCCGAACTCGGCCTGCTGATGCCGAGCACGCTGAAGGACACGCTCATCGACACCCAGAACGAAGCGCTCGCCGCCGAACAGGCCTTCGAGGACGGCGACTACGAGAAGATGCTCGCGCTCTCGAATTCGCAGAGCCGCTGGTCGCAGCTCCACGTGCAGATCCAGAACGCGTGCAGCGATGTGATCCGCAATGTCCGCGATCGCGGCGCCGGCGCGCTCAGACCCGACCGCTCACCGGAAGAAGCGCGCCCGTGACGCCGCGCGCGGCGTCCGACAGGAAGAAACAGATCGCGTCCGCGATCTCCTGCGCGGTCACCCACTTCGAGAAATCCGCGTCGGGCATATCCTTGCGATTCGTCGGCGTGTCGATGATCGACGGCAACACGGCGTTCACCGTCACCTTGCCCTTGAGCTCCTCGGCAAGGCTCTCCGTCAAACGGTGGACGCCCGCCTTCGACGCCGCATAAGGCCCCATCCCCGCACCCGCCTTGATCGCGGCCCCGGCGCCGACATTCACGATCGAACCGCCGCCCGCGGCCAGCAGATGCGGCAGCGCCGCACGACACGCGTTGACCGCCGTAGCAAGGTTGACCCTGAACATGAAGTCCCAGGTGTCCGCGGCGCCGGACTCCAGCGTCTCCCACCGGAACGCCCCGGCGACGTTGACCAACCCGTCGATGCGCCCGAAGCGCGCGACGATCGCCTGCATTGCCTTCTGCGCGGCGTCCGCGTCCGTCAGGTCGACGCCGCCTTCGATCCACGCTCGCGACTCAACCACGGACGGATCATGCGCGAGCGACGTCTGATCCACGCCCACGGGCGTCGCGCCCGCCGCCGCCAGTGCGCGTATGACAGCGCTGCCAACCACGCCATTCGCGCCGGTAACAACAACGACTTTCTTCACCATGACGCGCTCCGCTTCTGCGATCCTGAGCATCGCACCGCTGCAAAAGCCGCGGCGCGAACCATTGCGTGCTTAACGCCACACGCTTGAAACGTGCAAGAAATCGGCGCGTTTCTTGCTGGGCGGGCTCAACCTGAAAAGGATGCGGGTTGACGGGCGCGCATCGATTTGCCTCTTAGGGGCAAGCTCAAAAAGTCACTGGATCCGTCGCGTTGCAAACCGCCGGTATCCAGCTGTGTTGGTGGAAGGGATACATCACTGTGTCAGATCAAGTTGTCGCCGGCCTCGAACAGGCGCCCACCAAACACAAGCGCCTCATCGCGTGGGTCCGCGACGTTGCAGCGCTGACCAAGCCCGACCGCGTCCACTGGTGCGACGGCTCCGACGCCGAGTGGGACCGCCTGACGCGTGAGCTGGAAGCGGCGGGCACGCTGCGCCGGCTCAATCCGAAGAAGCGCCCGAATTCCTTCTGGGCGGCGTCCGATCCGCGCGACGTGGCGCGCGTTGAAAGCCGCACCTTCATCTGCGCCGAAAACAAGGACGACGCCGGCCCGACCAACAACTGGCGCGCGCCCGCCGACATGCGCGTGACGCTGAACGGTCTCTTCGACGGCTGCATGCGCGGGCGCACGATGTATGTGTGCGCGTTTTCGATGGGACCGATCGGGTCTCCGATCTCCGCGCTCGGCGTCGAGATCACCGACAGCGCCTACGTCGCACTCTCGATGCGCGTGATGACGCGCATGGGCAAAGAAGCGCTCGATGCGCTCGGCGAGGACGCCTTCTTCGTGCCCGCGCTGCACAGCGTCGGCGCGCCGCTGAAGCCGGGCGAGAAGGACGTCGTGTGGCCGTGCAACGACGAGAAATACATCGTCCAGTTCCCGGAAACGCGCGAGATCTGGTCGTACGGTTCAGGCTACGGCGGCAACGCGCTGCTCGGCAAGAAGTGCTACGCGCTGCGCATCGCCTCGGTGATGGCCCGCGATGAAGGCTGGCTCGCCGAGCACATGCTCATCCTCAAGTTGACTTCGCCGCAGGGCGAAAAACACTTCGTCGCGGCGGCGTTCCCGAGCGCGTGCGGAAAGACCAATCTCGCCATGCTGCAGCCGACGCTCCCGGGCTGGAAGGCCGAAACGGTCGGCGACGACATCTGCTGGATGCGCAAGGGCGCGGACGGGCGCCTCTACGCGATCAATCCTGAATTCGGCTTCTTCGGCGTGGCGCCGGGCACGAGCGCGAAGACCAACAAGTCCGCCATCGACACGCTCTACGCCAACGTGATCTTCACCAACACCGCGATCACCGACGATGGCGACGTGTGGTGGGAAGGTCTGACCGAGCAGCCCCCCGCAGGCCTTACCGACTGGCAGGGCGAGCGCTGGTTGCCGGATTCCAAATTCCCCGCCGCGCACCCGAATGCGCGTTTCGCCGTGCCCGCGGCGCAGTGCCCGGTCATCGCCGACGAGTGGGACGATCCGGCCGGCGTGCCGATCTCGGCCATCCTCTTCGGCGGCCGCCGCGCGAGCGCGGTGCCGCTGGTGACGGAGGCCTTCGACTGGGCGCACGGCGTGTTCCTGGCGTCGAACGTGGCGTCGGAAGGCACCGCGGCCGCGGAGAACAAGGTCGGCGAGCTGCGCCGCGATCCGTTCGCGATGCTGCCCTTCTGCGGCTACAACATGGGCGATTACTTCGCCCACTGGCTGAAGATCGGCGCGACCTCGGAAGCCTCCAGGCTGCCGAAAATCTATTTCGTGAACTGGTTCCGCAAGGACGAGAGCGGCAAGTTCGTCTGGCCGGGCTTCGGCGACAATTCCCGCGTCCTGAAATGGATCGTGGAGCGCCTGGAAGGCCGCGCGGGCGCCGTCGAGACGCCGATCGGCATGGTGCCTTCAAAGGCCGCGCTCGACGTGTCGGGCCTGACGATCTCCGACGCGCACCTCGATCTCCTGCTCACCGTGGACAAGGGCGTGTGGGCGGAGGAAGCCTCGCTCATTCCGGACTACTACGCCTCGTTCGGCTCGCGCCTCCCGGCGGAGCTCAACCGCCAGTATGCGGCGCTGCAGGCGCGGCTCGCGGGCGCGACGGCGGCGGAAGCGGCCCAGGTGGCGGCGGAATAATCCGCCGTCCCACCTGAAATCGCCTTCAGGCGGGGTGCTTTTGCACGAAGGCGCCCTATGTGATCCCCTGATGTGATGCGGGATGCGGCGGTGAGGACGCGATGACCAAGAAGAAGAAGCCCACGCAGGCCGAAGCCGAAGCCGCGGTCCGCACCCTCATCGAATGGGCTGGCGACAATCCCGACCGCGAGGGCCTGCAGGAAACGCCCGCGCGCGTCGCCCGCTCCTACGCCGAGCTCTTTTCCGGCTACGACGCCGATCCCCGCGACTATCTCGAACGCACGTTCGAGGAGGTCGGCGGTTACGACGAGATGGTCGTGCTGCACGACATCCGCGTCGTCTCCTTCTGCGAGCACCACATGCTGCCCGTGATCGGGCGCGCGCACGTGGGCTATCTGCCGACCAACCGCGTGGTCGGCATCTCCAAGCTCGCGCGCGTGGTGCAGGGCTTCGCGCGGCGCCTGCAGATCCAGGAAAAACTCACCGCCGACATCGCCAACGCCATCCAGGACATCCTGAAGCCCGCCGGCGTGGGCGTCGTCATCGTCGCCGAGCACAGCTGCATGACCCTGCGCGGCGTCAACAATCCAGGCTCCAAGCTCACCACCTCCAAACTTCTCGGCGTGATGCACGACGATCACCGCACGCGCGGGGAATTCCTGCGGCTGGTGAACGGGCACTAGAGGATGGGCGAACGCTGACGTTCGCCGCAGAGCGTTGCGGGTTCTTGAGAGAGGGCGAGCGCCACGCTCCCCCCTCGCCCGCGTGCGGGAGAGGGACAGCTTGAGCGGAGCGAAAGCAGGGTGAGGGCCCGGTCTCTCAGAACGAGCCTCGTTCTGCGCCAGCCCTCACCCGGTTGCTGCGCAACCACCCTCTCCCGCACGCGGGCGAGGGTTGGAGGCGTGGGACTCGTCGCGCGCAGTCCCACACTTTTGCGGGGATAGATTTCAGCTCGTT
>CAZGYQ010000018.1:0-42496 GCA_964530695.1 uncultured Caulobacteraceae bacterium | reverse complement strand
GGGTTGGGGCAAGGGGTTGGGGCAAGGGGTTGGGGCAAGGGGTTGGGGCAAGGGGTTGGGGCAAGGGGTTGGGGCAAGGGGGGCCTAGGATCGCTCTTCGCCGGGAGGACCGCCGGCAAAGTGAATCATCGTCAACGGCCGTCGCCGTGTTTCCAACGCCACATGCCGGCGTCCGCGATCAGGGCCGCGCACCTCCCGGAGCGCATACGGATTTTCGTTCACGCTCCGTCTCTGCTTGTCTGCTCCGCCCGTGCGCGCCGGGAGGTACGCGGCCCTGCCGTCCGACATTTACGCCAGTGTTCGCGAGCGGAAGAGGGAATGTGGCGCCCGCGGCGGCGCATGAACCATCGCCAGGCGGCGCACGCCGCGCGCGCCGACCGCCACAACCGGCGAACCGCCGTGTCAGCCTACGCCGGCGCCCTGATCGGCGCGGGCGCGTTCGGGTTCAGGAGCGCGCGCAAGTCCGCCCACGGGATCTTCACTTCGAAATTGCCGAGCGCATGCGGGCCGATGGATTCCGGCGGGAACAGCACGATGAGCGCGTCCTGCGTGATCACCCAGTTCTTCGTTTTCGTCGCGGTGTCGAGCACTTCGGGCGCGGGCAACTGAAATTCGGGATCCATCTCGCGCAGCTGGCGGCGCAGGTCGCGCGTGACGAGGCGCGCAAGCTCGGCCTTCCAGCGCGCGGGCGGCGCCGAGAATACGTCGGTTTCCTTCAGCGGTTCGCCCGTGGCCATGACGACGGTGACGACTTTCTCATCGTCGCTGGGGCGGATGGCGCCGACGGCGGTCTCGCTCATGGTGAAGCGCACGCTGACGAGTTCGGGACCGGCGAACGCCACGCGATAGTCGACGAATTCGCTGGTGGCGTCCGCGAGGCCGCGCTGCGGGCGCTGTTCCATCAGCGCGTTGAAGCGCTGGATCTGCGGGCTGTCGCCGGCGATGCGGGGAAAGCGGATTTCCTTGGTGATGGCGGCGGGCGCGAATTCCGCGCCGCCCATTTCCGCGGCGATGTCGGCGGTGATCGGCTGGGCGCGGTTGATCTCGACGGCCTGGAACGTGTAGCCGCCCTGCTGCGTGACGGCGGCGGATGCCTGTTGCGCGCGACGGCGCAGCGAAGCGGTGACGCAGTCCTTCTGTTCCTTGGTGAGCGGGATCTTGCCGGCGCCGACGCCGCACGCGACGCGGGTGGCTTCAAGCCATTGCGTCTGGCCCTCGGCGATCTGGCGCGCCGAACCGACCTCGACGCCGCCCGCGGCCGCCACGAGCCGTTCCTTCACCTGCCCGACGAGCGGTTGCAGTTCAGGGTCGCCGCACAGGGCCTCGCCGAACGCGCCGCTGACGCTCGCGCACGGATCGGCGGCGGCCTCGACCACGGACTGGGCGGTGGCTTCGGTCTTCGGCGCGCCGGCCTTACCGTCCTTGTCGCCGCAAGCCGCCAGCGCGAGACACAGGGCTGCGCACGCCGCCGCCATCCGATAGCTGTTGTGGAGCGCCATATCCGTCCTCTGCATCCCCCGGCGTCGCCTGCCGGCCCTTTTCCGGCGAAGCCGGCCAAACATGGGTGAACCCCTCCGCAAGGAATACGTCAACGTCATGGCTGCAGGAACCGTCTATTCTCCCGACCCGAAGTTCGCAGGCATGGGACCCGAGTTCGCCGACGCCGTGGCGCCCGCGCGGTTTCCACAGGCGCGGCTGCGCTGGCGCAACGACCGCTGGGCGGCGCGCGTGGGGCTCGACGGGCTGGACGCAACCGCGTTCGAAGCGCACTTCGCGCGCTTCGAGCCGCTGCCAGGGAACATGCAGGCGCCGCTGGCCATCCGGTATCACGGCCACCAGTTCCGCGTGTACAATCCCGACCTCGGCGACGGGCGCGGCTTCCTGTTCGCGCAGCTGCGCGACGGCGACGGCCGCCTGCTCGATCTGGCCACCAAGGGCTCGGGGCGGACGCCGTATTCGCGCGGCGCCGACGGGCGGCTGACCCTGAAGGGCGCCGTGCGCGAAATCCTCGCCGCCGAGATGCTCGAGGCGCAGGGCGTCTACACCTCCAAGGCCTTCGCCGTGTTCGAGACGGGCGAGGACCTCAGGCGCAACGACGAACCCTCGCCGACCCGCAGCGCCGTGCTCACGCGCCTCGGTCACAGCCATGTGCGCATCGGCGTGTTCCAGCGGCACGCCTATCACGAACGGCCCGATCTCCTGCGCGCCCTCGTCGATCACTGCGCGGAGGTCTACTACCCCGATCTCATGGCGCTTGCGGGCGATGCGCGCGTCGCGGGTCTGCTCGCGCATGTGACGACGGCGAGCGCCGCGCTCGCGGCGAGCTGGATGAGCGCGGGCTTCGTGCACGGCGTGCTCAACACCGACAACATGAACGTCACCGGCGAGAGTTTCGACTACGGCCCGTGGCGCTTCCTGCCGAAGAGCGATCCCGCGTTCACCGCCGCCTATTTCGACGAGCAAGGACTTTACTGCTTCGGCCGCCAGCCGCAGGCGGCGGGCTGGAACTGCGCGCAGCTCGCCGGCGCGCTGTCGTCGATCTGCGATGAAGCGCTGCTGACGGAAGCGCTGCAGCGCTTCGCGCCGGCCTACCAGACCGCCTTGCGCGACCGCACGCTGGCGCGTCTCGGCGTTGCGGCGGGCGATCTCGAGGAAGACCTCGCCTTCCTCGGCGAGATGTTCCGCTGGATGACGGACTCGGGCGTATCGTGGCCGCAGGTCTTCCACGACTGGTTCTGCGGGCCGGCGAGCGAGGCGCGCGCGCTGCAAAGTTCCGAACGCACGCTCTACAGCGACGCCGATTTCGCCGCGACGAAGGCGGGACTGGTGGCGCGCGCGCCGGTGCGCCCCGACCGCCTTGCGCACGAGGTGTTTGCGGCGCCCGCGCCGCCGACGCTGCTCATCGAGGACGTGGAGGCGCTCTGGGCGCCGATCGCGCAGGACGACGACTGGTCGGCGTTCCACGCGAAGATCGCGGCGATCGCGGCGTTGCGCGATGCGCTCGACCTGCCGCAGATCTGGGCGCGCGACATCTAGCGCGGCTCAAAGCCCTTCGGGTGCAGCGCGCGCGCGACCTTCGCGGCGGCGCGCACCTGATCGGCGTCGCGCGCCTGCAGTTCGGCCGTCAGCGCCTCCCATGGCACGATGTCGTTGTGCGTCATCAGCCGGTTGTTGCGCGGCCCCGGCCGCCAGCCGGCGAGCAGGCGCTCGGCGACCCAGCGCGCGTGCTCCACCACGGCGAGTTTCTGCAGCATGTCCGGCGCGATCTTGGGATGCACTTCGCCGACGCGTTCGGCGGGCTTCCAGCCGGCGTCCCAGAGTTTCACCAACGCGGAATCGGCGACCGCGCGATTGGCGTTGCGATACGTCTCGGGCACGTCGTCCCAGGTCTTCTTCACCGCTTCCAGTTCGCGCATGTCGACGTCGCGGTGCATCATCTCTTCTTCATAGAGCCGGTGCGCGACCGCAGCGCCGCGATCGAGCACGCCCTCGATGATCAGCGCGCGCGTGGACACCGCCTCCACCGCGCCGAACGCCTGCAGGTAGGCGTCGAGCAGATCGGGCGTCTGGTCGCCGGAGGCGAACTGGCGCGAGAATTCCGACTGCGTGGTTTCCTTCATGAAGATCGGCGCCGCCCACATGCCGCGCCCGTTGGCCGTGCGCATGAGTCCGAGCGCAAGCTGGATGTTCTCGCCGTCCGATCCCGTCGATACGACGATCGCGGTCGCGGGGCCGCGCGCGGCGTCGATCTGGTCAAGCAGGTCGCCGTCGAGGCTGCGCCGCGTCCAGTCGAAGCCGACGAACTGGATGTCGGCCTTCCACACCGCATGCGCGTCTGCCTGCGGATGGCGGGCGAGAAACTGGCCGCGCGCCTTCTCCGCGTCCGGCGCGATCACCGTCACGCGCGGTTCGCCGAAGCGCGCCGACCACAGGCTCATCAGCGTGCGCACCGCGACCGCCTCGGCGGTGGCGTCGAAGCCGAACACGACGATGTGCTGGCGCGCGCGGTTCTGCTTGTCGGCGAGTTCGAGGATGTCGTCGGCGTAGGTGGTCAGCAGCGAACGCGCGGCGATCTCGTCGAGGGAGAACGGGCGCGGGTCGACGAGACGATGCTGGGCCTTTTTCTTCTTGTCGGCGCCGCCCATCTCGCGCTCGACCATCATGCGCATTTCGCGCGCTTCCATGAGCAGGAGCGGCGAACCGATCGCCACGTGCGCGGCCAGACGCCGGCGCCGGCGCGCCGGCAGCGCGCGCAGCGCGGCTTCGATGCGCAGGTTTTCCGTGTCGTCGTCGCTGAACGCGACCACATGCGCGGCCGCCTGCGCGCGCGCGGATTTCAGCGCGTCCGCGTGGGTGGGATCGCCTTCGATGACCACGACGCCCGCCTGGCGCAGCGACCACGCCGTCTCGGGCTCAAGCCCGCGCGCGATCAGCACCACCGCATCGCCCGCCGCGCGACACGACCGCGCCAGCGCGAGCGCGGCCGGGTTTTCCCCGGCCACCACCACATGTCGCGACGCGCTCATCATCCACAGCCGCGCGATGGAACGCCCGACCGCGCCGGAAAATCCGAACAGCAGACCGACGGCCGTCAGCAGCAGCCCGGCAAAGCGGGCGATCTCCAGCTTCCACGCGCCGTCGCTCGCGGCCGCCTCGTAGCCGCCCGACATCGTCAGCGCGCCGAGCGTGCCATACACCGCATCCGACGGCGGGCGCGCCTCGAGCCATCCCCAGACGCCGAAGCCCGCCCACAGCACGACGAGCGCCAGGATGATCGCCCATTTCACGCGCGGCTTGCGCTGGTGGGCGACTTTCGTGAAGCCCGCCGCGCGCATGGCCCAGAAGTCGCCGTAGCGCGACGCCATGTCGGTTCTCCTGAAGGCCCGTTTCCCCGCGGGACGCGCCACGAACCTCGCGCGCTTGACGGAGGCTGGCAACCCCTGCTCCTGTCGGGCGCGAGCTGGGTGGGACCCGCTCCCGGCAATCGAGAGGCGGCGTGGCGGCGCCGGAGGGATTCGAACCCCCGACCCTCTCCTTAGGACGGAGCAGCTCTATCCAGCTGAGCTACGGCGCCACGGGCGGCCTTATGGCCGGTTCCGGCGCCCTCGTCGACACGCGTGGCTGGGAGATTGTGATGCGGGCATGGGCGGGACTGGCGGTGGCGGTCGCACTGGCGGCGTGCGGCCCGAAGATCGAGGATCTGGAAAAGGGCGAGAAGGGCGTGGCCGCTGAGGTGCGCGACGGCGACACCTTCGTGATGGACAGCGGCCTCGTGGTGCATCTCGCCGGCGTCGAGGCGCCGGGCGGCGACCAGCCGATGGCGAAGGAGGCGCGCGCGGCGCTCGAACGGCTCGTGACGCACCGCAAGGTGCAGCTCGCCTACGGCGGCGAGAAGCGCGCCCGCGAGGCTGCGCTGGCGCAGGTCTATGTGCAGACCGAGGGCGGACGCTGGGTGTGGGCGCAGCAGGCGCTGCTGCTGGAAGGCCATGTGCGGGTGCATACGCGGCGCGACAATGTCGCGAGACTGACGGAACTGACGGCGGCCGAAGACGCCGCGCGCGCCGGCAAGCGCGGCCTGTGGACGGATGCGTTCTACGCGGTGCGCGCGCCCGCGCAGCTTGCGCGCAGCATCGAGGAAACCGCCGCCGACCCCGCCTGCGCCACCGAGATCGCAGAACGCGCGGCGGCGCGCGCAGAACGGATCGCCGCCCAGAAGGCGGCGCCAAGGGCGGCGCCGAAAGCGGAAGGCCCGGTTCCACCCGCCGTCGCGGACGACGCCACGAAGAACCCGACCCGGGACGACGGCCCCCGCCGTTCCCGCGGCCGGCGCGATTTCATGGTCGTGGAGGGTCAGGTCACCAGCGTCGCCGATCGCGAACGCGCGGTGTTTCTCAACTTCGGCGATGACATCGCCCGCGACTTCGGCGTGATGATCGCCAAGGACAGCCTTGAGAACTTTCCAGGCGGCGTCGAAGCGCTGACCGCCCTTCAGGGCAAGACCGTGCGCGTGCGCGGTTCGGTGCCCCGCTGCGCAAAGCCGCTCATGCGCATCGACCACGCCGCGCAACTGGTGGAGGTGAAGTAGGGCCGCGCCTGCGCCTCAGATCAGCCCCGCCTCCAATGGATCGCCGACGAGTTCCAGCAGCGCACGGCGCAGTTTTTCCATGGCGCCGGCCTCGATCTGGCGCACGCGCTCCTTCGATACGCCGAGCCGCGCGCCGAGGGATTCAAGCGTCACGCCTTCGTCCACGAGGCGGCGCTCGCGGATGATGAGGCGTTCGCGATCGGTCAGCATCGCCAGCGCTTTCGACAGCCATCCGGCGCGCGCGGCGCCGTCGCGGCGTTCCATCACCTCCTGGTCCGGGGTTGGGTGATCGTCGGCGAGAAGGTTCTGCCAGTCCGAGCCGTCAGCCTCGCCCACGGGCGCGTTCAGCGAACGGTCCGGCCCCGACAGCCGCCCCGCCATCGCCTCCACCTCCGCCTCCGGCACCCGGAGACTGCGCGCCACGAAGGCGCGCGTTTCGCCGGAGAGGTTCTCGCCGGTGTCGTGGATGCGCGCGCGCAGGCGACGGAGATTGAAGAAGAGCGCCTTCTGCGCCGAGGTCGTGCCGGTGCGCACGATCGACCAGTTGCGCAGGATGTAGTCCTGGATCGCCGCGCGGATCCACCACGCCGCATAGGTGGAAAAGCGCACGCCGCGTTCGGGATCGAAGCGCCCCGCCGCCTGCATCAGCCCGACATTGCCCTCCTGCACGAGTTCCGACGTCGGCAGGCCGTAGTTGCGGAAGCGCGCCGCCATAGAGACCACCAGCCGCAGATAGGCGCGCGTCAGTTCGTGCAAGGCGCGCTCGTCTCCATCCACCCGCCAGCGGCGGGCGAGCGCGGTCTCGTCCTCGGCCTCAAGCATCGGGATGCGCATGGTCTCACGCGCATAGCTGCGCGTGGCGGCCTGGAATTCGTCGGTTTCACTCAGGGACATGGTGAGGCCTCGCCGTGGCGGGCGCCCGGGTCATCGAGAACGGCGCGCCCACAGTGACGAGTACGCACCGGATTGAGTCCGGTTTACGCCGCCCCCGCCTAAATTCGCGGACAGCAAAAAGGGGCCGGCGCGCGGCCGACCCCTTGCTTGCAGGGCTTGTCTGAACGCCGGAAGGCTCAGGCGGCCGCCTTCTTCAGCGACAGCGAGTGCGAGAGCTTGGCGAGCGCGGTTTCGCGGTCGACGTTCTCCACCGCCGCGAGTTCGCGGACCATGCGGTCGAGGGCGGACTCATAGAGCTGGCGTTCCGAATAGGACTGTTCCGGCTGGTCGCCGCCGCGGTGGAGGTCGCGCACGACTTCCGCGATGGAGATCAGGTCGCCCGAGTTGATCTTTGCTTCGTATTCCTGGGCGCGGCGCGACCACATGGTGCGCTTGATGCGGGCCCGGCCGGAAAGCGTCTTCAGCGCCTCATCGACGATCTTGGAGGACGCGAGCGCGCGCATGCCGCAGGACTTGGCCTTCGCCGTAGGCACCCGCAGGGTCATCTTGTCCTGCTCGAACGAGATCACGAACACTTCCAGTTCGGTCCCGGCGACGGTCTGGCGCTCGAGGCCGGTGACACGGCCGACGCCGTGGGCGGGGTAAACGATGTGGTCGCCGGTCTTGAACGATTGCGGCGCAGCCGCGGTGCTCACGGTCATGTGGTCTGACGCTCCATATTCCCAACGCGACCGCAGGCAACAGGACACAAAAAGGGGGCTTGATAGCCTCTCGACCCCTTGTGTCCCTTAAGATTGCCTGCGGACTCCGACGGCGGCGAACGCGCCGCGAGTGAGTTGGTATGTATCACAGTTTCTTCATTTAAGGAAGGGCTGCTCACAGACCCGGGGTGGGGCGGATTGACGTAGCTCAATCCGCGGGCGACCCGTGAGGCAAGCACAGACCGGATGCGTGACGAACCATGACCTCTGCGACAACCGCCGCTCCGGCGCCATCCAACGCCGCCCGGCTCCGCGGCATCCTTGGCGGTTCGGCGGGCAATCTCGTGGAATGGTACGACTGGTTCGCCTACGCGTCGTTCTCGCTCTACTTCGCGCCGGCGTTTTTCCCCAAAAGCGACCCCACCGCCCAGCTCCTGCAGACCGCGGCGATCTTCGCCGTCGGCTTCTTCGCACGCCCGGTCGGCGCGTGGGCGATGGGTCTCTATGCGGACCGCGCGGGCCGTCGGGCGGCGCTGACCGTCTCGGTGGCGATGATGTGCTTCGGCTCGCTGGTGATCGCGCTGGCGCCCGGCTACGGGACCGTCGGCGCGGCGGCGCCGCTGATCCTGCTGTTCGCGCGGCTGCTGCAGGGCCTGTCGGTCGGCGGCGAGTACGGCGCGAGCGCGACGTATCTGAGCGAGGTCGCCGGCAAGGCGCGGCGCGGATTCTGGTCGAGCTTCCACTATGTGACGCTTATCATGGGCCAGCTCATCGCGCTGGGACTGCTTATCGTGCTGCAACGCACGATGGCGCCGGACGCGCTGCAGGCGTGGGGTTGGCGCATCCCCTTCTTCATCGGTGCGGGACTTGCGCTCGTGGTGTTCTGGATCCGCAGGGGGCTGGAGGAGACGACGTCCTTTGAGGTCGCGCGCGCCAACGGCGGCGAACGCACGGGCTCCCTGCTGCTCTTCCTGCGCCATCCGCGCGAGACGCTGATGATCATGGGCCTGACGGCGGGCGGCTCGCTCTCCTTCTATGCGTACACAACCTACATGCAGAAATTCCTGGTCAACAGCGCGGGTTTCACCAAGGGCGCGGCGACGGAAATCACCGCGGCCGCGCTGATCTGCTTCATGGCCGCGCAGCCGGCGATGGGGTGGCTGTCAGACCGGCTCGGGCGCAAGCGCATGCTGATCGGCGCGTTCGGGGTCGGCGCGCTGATGGCCTATCCGGTCTTCATGGCGATCGCCGGCGCGGGGTCCGCGCCGATGGCGTTCGCGATCTTGTTCGGAGCGCTGCTCGTGCAGTCGGCCTACACGTCGATCAGCGCGGTGATCAAGGCGGAGCTCTTTCCCACCAGCGTGCGCGCCCTCGGCGTCGCGCTGCCCTACGCGATCGCCAATGCCGCGTTCGGCGGGACCGCCGAGTACGTCGCGCTGTGGTTCAAGTCGATCGGCGCGGAGCAGGGCTTCTACATCTATGTGGGCGCGGTCTCGGCGGTGGCGTTCGCGGTGTCCATCGCCATGCGCGACACGCAGGCCGAAAGCGCGATCCTGGAGGACTGAGACGGCGGCGCGCGGCGGCGCTCAGCCCTTGCCGGGCTTCTCGGAGAAGTACTTCTCGAACTTGCCCGTCTCGTCCTTGTATTTGTCCGCGTCGGCGGGCGGTTCGCCCTTGTGGGTGATGTTCGGCCAGATCTTGGCGAAGTCGGTGTTGATCTTCAGCCATTTCCCGTCGGGCGTGTCCTCGGTGTCGGGCTTGATCGCATCCACCGGGCACTCGGGTTCGCAGACGCCGCAGTCGATGCACTCGTCAGGATGGATCACGAGGAAGTTCTCGCCCTCGTAGAAGCAGTCCACCGGACACACTTCGATGCAGTCCATGTATTTGCATTTCACGCAGGCGTCGGTGACGATGTAGGTCATCGTTATAGGGCTTCCCAGATCTGGCGACGGTCAGTGCCGGCGGCCCGCCATGAACCACGTGGTGCAGGGCGGGACAACAGGGCGCTGCTGATCCGTCCGGTAAGCCACGCCTGTCAGGCGCCCTCTTCTTCAACGCCGTCGCCATCGTCAAGCGCGGGCGCCAGATCCTCGTACAACGCGCGCGCTTCGGTCGCGGGACCGCGCCGTTCGCCGTGGGCGAGGACCCGGACGGTGCGCAGCGTCCGACCCTGCCGGAAGCTCACCCCGTCCCCCGGCTCGACGGCGGCGGACGCCTTGTCCACCTTGCGGCTCTGGCCGTTGCGCTCGACGAACACGCCCCGCCCCACCGCCGCGGTCGCCAGGCTGCGCGTTTTGAAGAAGCGCGCGCGCCAGAGCCAGACGTCGAGACGCAAGCGTTCGCCGCTCAAGACCCGCCCGCCTTCCGCTCCGCGATGAGGCCGGCGAGCGCGCCGAAGGCGTTCCCGCCTGCGCGCCCAGGTTTCGTCGCTCGCACCTGACGTCCCGGTTGCGGCGGACGCCAGCGCGACGGCGTACCCGCCGCGGCGTCGCTCTCCTGCACGCGCTTGTAGCCGAGCGCCGTCAGCACGCCCTCGATGTCGCGGGCGGGCGCGGCGATGGTCTGCGCGATGGCGGGAACCAGCGGGAAATCACGCCCTGCGCCGCGCGCCGCCGCGCAGGCGCCGGCGAGCCGCTCCAGCGCATCAAGGCGCGCCGCGCGCGGCCCTGCCGGCCGGTAGCCTGCGGCAGCGTAACTCTCCCACGACAGGCC
Organism: uncultured Caulobacteraceae bacterium; assembly: GCA_964530695.1. Lineage (GTDB taxonomy): Bacteria > Pseudomonadota > Alphaproteobacteria > Caulobacterales > Aquidulcibacteraceae > VFBF01. Next base: position 32,101 of record CAZGYQ010000018.1, on the reverse strand, counting down.
CGGATCGATCGGCGTCGACTGCGCGCCAGCGAGCGGCAGGAAAAGCCCCGCCGGGTCGTTGCGCGCCGCGCTGCGCAGGATCGCGTGCAGCCGCGCGGGCCGGGCCTTCAAAAGCGCGGGCATGAAGATGGTGTGGCGCCCGATGCGCACGCCATGGGCCGCGAGCGCCTTGCGGTCCTCGCTCGCAAGCGCGGCGACCGCATCGGAAACGACACGCCGGTCGAGCGCGCCGCCCGCCTCGATGAGCTGGTAGGCCAATCCCCGCGCCGCGCCCGACAACGCGCGCGCCTCGATGGCCGCCTCGAGCCGCACCAGCACGCCGAGATCGCGCTCCACCGCTTCCGACAACCACAGCTCGATCCGCGTCTTCGCCGCCGCGCACATCGACTCTTCACCAACATCGCCGCCGAGCATGCGCACGCGCGGCGAGAACAGCCGAGTTCCGTTCTCGAGGCGCGCGACAGCGGCGCCTTCCGCTTCGATGCAGCCGTTGGCGTCAAGCCGGAACAGCGAATCCGCGCCCAGCGCGATCACACGCAGGCGGCGCGTCACTTCCGGACGCAGCGCGCGGAACGCCGCGTTGCGCACCGCCTGCCCCTCGCGCCCGCCCGCGCGCGGATCGGGCTTGAACACGAGGCCGTGCAGGCGGCCCACATAGTGGCCCTCCACCGTCACCTCGCCCTCTTCGGTCACGCCGGCGAGCAGGATGTCGTCGCGCTTCAGGCTGCGCACCAGCGCACTCGTGCGGCGGTCAATGAAGCGCTGCGTGAGCACTTCATGCAGCGCGTCGGAGAGCCGGTTTTCAACGTCCTGCGCGCGCACGCGCCAGCCTTCGCAGTCGTCGAGCCAGTCGGGGCGATTGGCGACGTAGGTCCAGGTGCGGATGTGCGCGAGACGCGCCTGCAGCGCGTCGAGATCGCCGTCGACGCGGTCAAGACCCTTTATTTCCTTGGCGATCCAGTCCTGCGGCAGACGCTGCCTGCCGCCGATGAGATGACGCGCGAATTCCGTCAGCAAACGCGCGTGTTCGTCGGGCGTGGCCTTGCGGAAATCCGGCGTCTGGCAGACATCCCACAGTCGTCGCACATCGCCGCCGCGCCGGATGCGGTCCGTGATCTCGGGTTCAAGCGAGACACGACGCAACGCGATTTCATCGACGGCGCCGCGCACGCGCACGAGGCCCGGCTGGTTTGGCGGCGTCTCCAGCGACGCGACAAGTTTTTCCACCGATGCGAAATCGAGATCGGGCGTGCGCCATTCCACCGCGACAAGTGATTCAAAATCGTGGCCTTCCACACGCTGCACTGTCTCGGCGTCGAACGGCGGGCATTCGCCGGTTTCGCCGAACGTGCCGTCATCACGGAAGCGCCCCGCGCGGCCGGCGATCTGGGCGACCTCGTCGGGCCGCAGCACGCGGTTGCGCCGGCCGTCGAACTTCGCGCGGCTCGCGAACGCCACGTGATCGACGTCCATGTTGAGGCCCATGCCGATGGCGTCGGTGGCGACGAGGAAATCCACTTCGCCGGACTGGTAGAGCGCGACCTGGGCGTTGCGCGTGCGCGGGCTGAGCGCGCCCATCACCACCGCCGCCCCGCCACGCTGGCGGCGGATGAGTTCGGCGATCGCGTAGACCTCCTCCGCCGAGAACGCGACGATGGCCGAGCGCTTGGGCAGCTTCGTCAGCTTCATCGGGCCGCTGTAGATCAGCGTCGAGAGGCGCTCCCGGCGGATGACCTCGGCCTTCGGCGCCAGGCGGCGCACGACCCCGCGCATGGTGTCGGAGCCGAGCAGCATCGTCTCGCTCGTCCCGCGTGCGCGCATGATGCGGTCGGTGAAGATGTGGCCGCGGTCGGGATCGGCGGCGAGCTGGATCTCGTCGACGGCGAGGAAGTCCACCAGCCGTTCCAGCGGCATCGCCTCCACGGTCCCGACGAAATAGCGCGCGCTGTCGGGGATGATCTTCTCTTCGCCGGTGATGAGCGCGGCCGCGCGCGCACCCTTGGCCTTCACGACCTTGTCGTAGACCTCGCGCGCCAGCAGTCGCAGCGGCAGCCCGATCATGCCCGACCCGTGCGCGAGCATGCGCTCGATGGCGAGGTGGGTCTTGCCGGTGTTGGTGGGACCCAGCACGGCGACGATCCGTTCGGCGTCTCTCACACCGGCTCTACTCGTAGTCATGGCCGCCTTCCGTACCCATCAAATGGCCTGCCGAGCGGGTCCAGACAAGAACGGCGGCCGCAAACCGCTGTTGCGTCGGTGCATCACCGGGGGAGTTCCGCAACAAACTCAACCCGTCACAGGCGAATGTCGTAAGGGGAACAGGCGCCTCGGAATTAACCTTTCGCACACCGGACGACCATGCCGCCCAACTCGGGCCGCCGGCGCCGATTGAGGGGAGCAGCACCTATGAAGACGAACACCTTGCGACGCCTGGCCCTGGCCGGCGCCAGTGCGCTGGCGATCCTGTCCACCGCCATCGTCGATCAGGCCTGGGCGCAAGCCCCCGCCGACGGCGACGAAATCATCGTCACCGCCCGCAAGCGCGGCGAAGCGCTCCTGGACGTTCCGTTCTCGGTGAACGCGCTGAGCGAGGAACAACTGCGCGACCGCGGCACGGTGAGCCTTGAGGATCTCTCCCGAAATGTCGCCGGCTTCGCTGTGCAGAACCTCGGCCCCGGCCAGAGCCAGGTCGCGATCCGCGGCATCTCCGCCGGCCAGATCGTGCGCGACCAGCCGGGCGTGAAGGAGCAGGTCGGCGTCTATCTGGATGAAAGCGTGATTTCGCTGTCGCTCTTCACGCCGGATCTCGACCTGTTCGATCTCAACCGCGTTGAAGTATTGCGCGGGCCGCAAGGCACTCTGTTCGGCTCGGGCTCGCTCTCGGGCACGGTGCGCTACATCACCAACCAGCCCTCGACTGACGGCTTTGAAGGCACGGTCGAGGCCACAGTCAGCGCGGTCGAAGATGGCGACACCGGCGGCGAACTCAAGGGCATGCTCAACATCCCGTTCAACGACCGCGCCGCGTTGCGGATCGTCGGGTTCACGACGGGCTTTCCTGGCTTTATCGATGCGGTGCAACCGGGCGGCGGCGTCGTCGAGGACGTGAACGACGGTTCCCGTACCGGCCTGCGCGCCTCGCTGCTGCTGAAGCCGACCGAAAACCTGACGATCACGCCGCGCATCGTCTACCAGGACATCAAGGTGGACGGCTTCAACCGTGTCGACATCTACAACTATCTCGGCAACCAGTTCACGACCACTCGGCCGCGCGTGACGCTCGGCGACCTGCAGCAATTCACGCAACTCGAAGAGAAATTCGAGGATGAGTTCCTGCTCGCCGATCTCACGATCGGCTACGATTTCGGCGCCATGACGCTGACCTCGGTCTCAAGCTACTCGGATCGCGACGTGCTCGTGCTGCGCGACGCCACGGCGCTGACGGGCTCCATCACCGGCGGATCGATCGGCCTTGCGGAAAACATCCTTACACTGAATGCCCCGCTCGACGACACGACGACGGTGAAGACGTTTACGCAGGAAATCCGGCTCGCCTCGAACTCTGAGGGCCGCTTCGACTGGGTTGTCGGCGCGTTCTACTCCGATCAGGAACGCAACTATGCGCAGACGCTCGATGTGAAGGGTTTCGAGGCGCTGTCGGGAATTCCGACCGCGGGGCCGCGCGCGCCGACGGACGCGTTGTATTTTTCACGCGTGCCCTATGACCTGACGCAATACGCCTTCTTCGGTGAAGCAACCTACGCCTTCACCGACAAGCTCGATGTCACGGCGGGCGTGCGCTACGCGAACTACGAAGAATCCCGCCTGCTGACGTTCGACGGCATCTTCGCAGATCGTACAATCGACTTCCCGGGAAGCGTCGAGGACGACGACATCGCCCCGCGCGTGATCGTTTCCTACAAGGCCACCGACGACCTCACCTTCAATGCGCAGGCATCGAAGGGCTTCCGCCTCGGCGGCGTCAACGATCCGCTGAACCGCCCGCTCTGCAGCGCCGCGGATTTCGCCACGTTCAACGCGCTCTCGAAACCGACCTTCGACAACGAGACGGTGTGGAACTACGAAGCGGGCATGAAGGCGCGCCTCGGCGGGCGCGGTTCGTTCACGGTGGCGGGTTTCTACTCCGACATCGAGAACCTGCAGGCGACGCTCGACGCTGGCTCCTGCTCTTCGCGGATCATCGCCAACGTACCGAGCGCGCGATCGGCGGGGATCGAGGCGGAACTTGCGTCCAACATCGGCGACCACCTCGATGTGGCCCTGTCGGCTTCGTACAACCAGTCGGAACTCACCTCCTCGGTGAAGGACGCCGCCGGGCAGCCGATCCAGGGTCTGCGCGACGGCAACCGCCTGCCGACGGTGCCTGAGTTCCAGGCCGCCGCGAGCCTCACCTGGACCCAGCCGGTCCGCAACAACCTCGACGGCTTCGCCAACGTGACCTGGCAGTATGTGGGAGACCGCATCACCCAGATCTCGGACCAGGAGAACAACCCGCGCACGGTTACGCTCTTTACGACTGGCGCGCCCACTGTGAGCACGTTGTCCTTCCCACTCGACCTGCCCGAGTATCAGGTGGTCAACCTGCGGGCGGGCGTGCGCGCTGAAGGCTGGGAAGCGGCGGTGTTCGTCAACAATGTCGGAGATGAGCGCGCCCGCCTTGCGGTGGATCGGGAACGCGGCCTGCGCGCTCGCTACGGCTACCTCACAAACCAGCCGCGGACGGTCGGCGTGACGCTTCGTAAGAGCTTCTGAGCCTGTCTGGAGTCTGAGCTGGAAGCCGGCCCTTGGCGCACAACGCCGAGGGCCGGTTTCGCATCGACGGAGGCCGCAAGATCGAATCAGGAACGAATCATGCGCGAATCACCTTGAGTGATTCGTTCTATGCATGTTCACCGCTAGATATGGTGCCCGATTCTCCGCGCGGCCACAATGCTGAATCAGGGGTGCGTCAGTAGTGGCGGATGAACAGCCCGAGGATGAGCACGATGACGCCTGGCGCGAGCATCCAGATCACCATTTTCGACAGCGGCGTCCGTTCCCAGTCCGGATTGCGCCTGCCCATTCCCTCGCCCCTGCTTTTTTAAAGCGCCATCTTTGGTGCGGACGGTAGGCGCGCCGGCGGCGATGTCGCGCGTCTTCGCTCTGCGGGATTGCGCCCGCATGGCGCCCGCCCGGCGCGCGAGTGGTCAGCTCGCCGTGAAGCTGCGAGCTTCCAGCACGGCCACGCCGATCTGCTCCACGTCCGTGGGCATCTCGATGCGGATCGGCGCGTAGAGACCGTTGCCGGTCGGCGCGAACAGGAAGGTCAGCGTCGCGGGCGTCTGCGGGTCGGGGAAGCCGGCGATCGGCCGGAACTGGACGCTGCAGCGGATCGCCGAGCCGCGGTAGGCGCGCGTGTTCACGTTCACCCGGCCGTTGGCGGACATGACGAAATCGAACCGCGACCGGCCGTCCATCAACACCCGGATGGTGCGCCCGCACGGATCGCCCGTCGATGCGACCATGCTGGCGATGGCCGTGACCTGATCGATGGCGCCCGCCTTCTGCTGCGCCGTGGCGGGCGGGTCGCCCATGCCCATGACCGGAGTGGCGGTGGTGACCGGGGACGCGCCGTCGAAGGCGACCTCGACAACCCGGTTCCGCTTGCCGCCCTGGTGGCGGTAGGCGCTTGGCTGCAGGCCCTGCGGGGTCACCCGGCCGCGAGCCGAGTACCGATAGTCCTGCGCGCTGCCGACGAGGGCCCGGACGAGCCCGGTCATGCGGCGCGAGGCGCTGGCCTCGTAGGTCCCGCCCTCGAACTTGACGCCGAAATTGAAGTCCCCGGCCTGCAGGCCCTTGCCGCTCACGGAATAGACCACGTTGAAGCTGCGGGCGGCGGGGGCCGCCACGGTCGCTGCAACGGGGGTCGCAGCGGGGGTCGCAGTCGTTGTCTGGGCGCTTGCCGCGCCGGTAAGGGCCGCCAGGGCCGCCGCCGCCAGAATGCGCTTCATGTCCGCTGCTCCCGTCACTCGAACGCTCTCCCGGAGCCATGTAGGGCCGGGACCGGGGAACTTCTATCAGGACGCCGATGGTTGCAGCATGAACGGAACCGGGCGCAAGTGCGGCGTTCGCCCATCCCGCGCTTGACCGCGACGCCCCCATCGCCTATCCGTCCGCCCTTCATTTTTCCGCACAACCCCGGACACGACACCATGGCCCGCCGCTGCGAACTGACCGGAACCGATCGCCAGATCGGCCATCGCGTCAGCCACTCCAACATCAAGACCAAGCGCGAGTTCGGCCCGAACCTCGTGAACGTCACGCTGCACTCCGAAGCGCTGGCCCGGAACTTCCGCTTCAAGATCACGGCCGCGACCCTGCGCACCGTCGACCACATGGGCGGCTTCGACGCCTTCCTGCTCAAGGCCAGCGAAGACGGCATGTGCGACAAGGCCGTGAAGGTCCGTCGCGAACTGAAGAAGAAGCTGGGCGAGCAGGCCAAGGCCGCCTGAGCTGCCATAAGCGAGCAATCAATTTCGCGGGGCCGATCTAGGATCGGCCCCGTAATTGTTTGGGCCGCGCGTCCCTGGCGCCAGCAGAATAAGCGAAGCGACGCCTAGACACGCGTAGTGGAAGGTGAGGAAGCCGCCACTCGCTCGCTCAACATCCTCCAGCGTGGAGGGTGCGGCAAAGAAGAATGCGCCTCCGGCGAAGTAGACGACAGCCGGGAAAATCAGCGCCCAAGCGCCACTCAACCGCACGTCGTGCAGGCGTCGGACGATGATCGCTACGCCTTGGACCGCCGTTGCGCTGCTGTAGATCAAGCCCAGCATCGTGATGGGCCCGCCCGGCTTCAGCGTGAAATCCAGAGCGCCCTCGGGATCAACAGGGTCAAACGTCCAGCCAAGACGTTGGCTAATTCGGCGCAGCATGACGTTCATGCCGAAACTGAGGATGACAAACGACCAGAACTCAACGCGGCGCGCGCGCCCGCCGAAACGAAACGATGTGAGGGTTCGCCAATAGTAGCGAACGATCGTCCCAACTACGTCAAACGGGATCAGGCATCACCTATTTCAGGTCGAATGCATAGAGCAGCGTGCGTTGGGCCGGATTGAAGTTGTCGTCCGAGATCATGTAGACGCGCGTCGCATCGCCCGGAACCACGGCGAGTCCCTCGAAATTATCGAGCGCGACCGGCGCTTCGAGGTCGGCGACCGTTTCGCCTTCCCAGCGCGCGGGATCGGCGTCGAGCCCCGCGCGCGTCACGCGCCGCACGTGGATGCGCAGGCCGAGGATCGGCGCGAAGAAACGCTCCATCGCGAGATAGTCGCCGTCCGGCAGCCGCGCGAGCGAGGAGAGGCCGTAGAAGTCATGCGTCGAGGTGCGCCCCTTCGGCGCGGGCGGCGCATCAGTTGACAGCGGTACGATCCAGAACGGCGCGCCGCGGCTCGTCACGCCTTCACCGGCGGTGATGAGGCCGTCGTCGAACGGCGCGAGCGCTTCGAGACTTTCATTCGCCTTCAGCGGCGCGGTGCCCGCGAGCGTCAGTTCGGAGTCTGGCGCCGCGGACGGTCCCTTCTTCTCAAGATCATAGAGACGAATCGAATGCGTGCGCTCGAAGCTCACCGCGAAGCGGCCGTCGCTCGTGCGCGTCACCTCCTCCGCATCGGCGTCTTCCTTCCGTGCGAACGGCACGCCGCGCGCGTCGCGCATCGCAGCCATCCGCGCATCGACGAGACCTTTCAATTCGCCGCCCTCGCCGAGCACCAGCCGCGCGACGAACCACTCGCCGCGATCGGTGACCGCGATGAGGCGTCCGTCCGGCTCCACGTGCAGACCTGAAAGACCGCCGAAGCGCGCGTTATCGGAGGCGAGTTCGAGACCGCCGCGAAACTCAAACTGTCCCGCGGTGCGCAGCGCCTTGTCCTCGGGCGCGAGATCGACCGCGCGCGCGGCGACACGCACCGCCTCCCACGCATCGGGATCGGGGCCCCAGCCGCTGAACGAGGCGCCTTCGACGCGCACCGGCGTGGGCGCGGTCCACATATGCATCCCCTGCGTGGCGCACGCGGTCACGAGCGCGGCGACAAGGAGGCCGGCGAAGATCGTCGTGCGGCGGGAGAGCTTCATGCCCGCACGCCCTGCCGCAACGCGCGCATGTCGGCGCGTGATGTCACGACCGGCGCCGGAGCGGCGGCGTCGTCAAAGAGCTCGGCGAGCTTTTCCGTCATCACGCCGCCGAGCTGTTCGGCGTCCACGATCGTCACCGCGCGTCGATACCAGCGCGTCACGTCATGGCCGATGCCGATGGCGATGAGCTCGACCGGCGAGCGCGACTCGATCCACTGGATTACCTGCCGCAGGTGCTTTTCCAGATAGTTGCCGGGGTTCGCCGAAAGCGTGGAATCGTCCACCGGCGCGCCGTCGGAAATCACCATCAGGATGCGGCGCTGTTCGGACCGGCCGATGAGCCGCTCATGCGCCCACATCAGCGCCTCGCCGTCGATGTTTTCCTTGAGCAACCCCTCGCGCATCATCAGGCCCAGATTGCGCCGCGCGCGCCGCCACGGCGCATCCGCCGACTTGTAGATCACGTGGCGCAGATCGTTGAGGCGGCCCGGATGCACCGGGCGCCCGGCCTTCAGCCAGTCCTCCTTCGCCATGCCGCCCTTCCAGGCGCGCGTGGTGAAACCAAGGATCTCCACCTTCACGCCGCAACGCTCGAGCGTGCGTGCGAGAATGTCCGCACACAGCGCCGCCACCATGATCGGGCGTCCACGCATCGAACCCGAATTGTCGAGCAGCAGCGTGACGACCGTGTCCTTGAAGTCGGTGTCTTCTTCCTGCTTGAACGAGAGCGGCGACGTCGGATCGATGACGACGCGCGTGAGCCGCGCGGTGTCGAGCACGCCTTCCTCGAGATCGAACGTCCACACCCGGTTCTGCTTGGCCATCAGCAACCGTTGCAGCCGGTTCGCGAGGCGTCCCACGACGCTCTGCAGCGGTTTCAACTGCTGGTCGAGATACGAACGCAGGCGCGCCAGTTCGTCGGCGTCGCACAGCGTTTCGGCCATGATGACTTCATCGTGCGCGCGGGTGAACGCCTTGTAGTGCAGGTTCGGATCGTTGGAATCGTCGCGCTGGCGGGGACGCAAGGGACGTTCGCCGTCCTCGGCTGCGTCGGCGTCGTCGTCCTGGTCGGAGTCCATGTCCATGTCGACGGGTTCGGTGGACTCGGAGAGATCGGAATCGGATTCACCCGATTCCGCTTCCATCATCGTCTGGTCCTGGCCCTCTTCCTTGGCGTTGTCATCTTGCGGCGGCTCGGGCGGCGGGGGCTCGTCCGGCGGCGAGGAATCATCGTCTGTGGGGTCGCCGCCGAGTTCATCGCCGAGTTCGAGGTCGCGGATGAGATCGCGCGAAGCGAGCGCAAAGAGCTTCTGATCGTCGACGACGCCCGTGAGCTTGTCGAGCGCCTTGCCGGCCTTCGCCTCGATCTCGTCGCGCCACAGGTCGACCACGCCTTTCGCCACCTCCGGCGTCGGCAGGCCGGTGAGACGTTCGCGCACAATGAGCCCGAGCGCGTCGGCGAGCGGCGCGGACGCGCGATCCTCCATGCGTGCGAAGCCGCGTTTCTCGCAGCGTTCGATGAGAGCCGCCGTGAGGTTGCCCTCCACGCCCTTCATGGCGTTGCCGCCGAGCGCCTGCACGCGCATCTCCTCGGCGGCGTCATAGAGAGCGCGGGCGCGGTCGCCTTCCGGGCGCAGCGCGTTGTGCTTGGCGTCGTCGTGATAGGCGAGCCGGAGCGCCAGGCCGTCCGCCTGACCGCGCAGACGCCCAGCCTCGGCGTCCGACAGGTGGCGCGGGGGATGCGGCAGCACGATCCGGCCGGGCGCGAGCCTCGGCCCCTCGGCGCCGAACGTGATCTCGAGTTCGTCGGCCTCCGCCAGCGCGCGCGTCGACTGGGCGAGCGCGCGCTTGAAGAGCTCGGTCGGGGTTTCCTTCTGGGACATCGAGGAGACCTTACCGCGTGACGCGGCGTTCACGAAAGGCCCGTGCTCAGATCAGGCGCGCGCGAGCGGCTGTCCGTCCACGGCGAGGCCGAAGAACTGGTCGGTCTCCTTCGTGGGGGTCTGGATCTCCACGCGATCGACCCGCGCCTCGCGGGAAATCCACTGGAAGGCTGCGGCGATCTCGTCGGGCAGGTTCAGCGGATCGATGGGGGTGGAGCCCTTCCACACATCGCCCTGGAAGAAGGCCGCGATCGCCACCTCGCCGGAAAACCATTTCCGCACCAGGTCCATGAGCGCGATGACCGCGCCCTCGAACGACTGCCCCGGCTGCGGCAACTGCAGCTCGAAACCGCGGGTGGAGAAGGCGATGAGATTGTTCGCGGCGAGGATGTTCACCGGCTCGCAGGGCGCGCCCCGGGGCGTGGCGTCGATGGTGAGCATCAGCGCGCCCTCCTCCCACGTGCTCCAGCGCCCGCGCCGCGCGAGGTCCCAGTCCTTCAGCGCCTTGTAGAGCTGACGCGACCACTCCGTGGCGGCCACGAGGTCGGCGTGATCGGCGATCTTGGCGGACATGATGCGTCGTTCCTTTTTCGCCAGACTAGCGTCGCGTCCTGGAATTGCGAGGTCGCTCGCCCGTAACTTGAGCAACGCCCACCATGGCGTCAAACTCACGCCCTGGACGTTTGTCCGCAGGAGAGCGACCCGATGGTGCGAATTTACGGCCACCCCTTCTCCTCCTTCACGTGGAAGGCGCTCATCGCGCTTCATGAGCGGGGCGTGCCGTTCGAGTTCATGATGATTGACCCCGATCATCCGGAAAACGCCGCGTTCGTTGCGCGCGCGGCGCCGACGGGGCAGTTCCCGGTGCTGGTCGACGGCGACCGCACGGTGATCGAGTCTGCGGCGATCATCGAGTATCTCGACCTCCATCGCGGGTCCGCGCCGCCGATGGTTCCCGCCGATCCGCGCGCCGCCATCGAGGCCAGGCAGATGGACGGCGTGTTCGACGACTACGTGATGCTGACGCTGCAGCGGATGGTCGCGAATGCGCTGCGCCCCGAGCACAAGCGCGATCCGCATGTGGAGGCCGAGGTGCAGGCGGCGCTCGACAAGAGCTATGCGTGGCTCGATCGCTGGATGACCGGCCGCACGTGGGCGGCGAACGAGACGTTCTCCATCGCCGACTGCGCGGCGGCGGCTGCGCTGTTCTACGCCCACTGGGCGTTCCCGATCCCGGCGTCGCAAGCGGCGCTGAACGCCTACCGCACCCGCCTGCTCGCGCGCCCGTCAGTTGCGTGTGTGGTCGACGAAGCGCGGCCGTGGCGTGAGTATTTCCCGCTGAAAGGGCGCGGCGGGAGCCCCGATTGAGTTGGGGCGTGACGCCAATTTGCAGGGCGTCCGCCCGTCTATCGCATCAGTTCCGCGTAGGCCTCCGGCGTCACCTCGGCGACACCGGCGAGGACGTCACCGCGCCAATAGAATACGGCGGGACGGCCCAATCGGAACGCATACACGACTGAGCAATTGCGCCGTGGAATAAAGACTGTCGCAGTCTGAAATATTCTCAGCACGCGGGCGCGATCACAGGTCGACTTGGTCCGCGCCGCCGCAGAATCGCACGCGCTCAAAGCTTGGTCCCTGCCCCGGCGCTCCTCGGCCGGCGTCGGCGGCGCGAGGAACCAGTAGCTGCTGAGATATGAGCCGCCGTTCGGCGGCGGCAGCTGAATGCGATCCAGCCTGAATTTTCGCCGGCGCGCTCCCGCAAGTGTTCGGGTGACCGAAAACTCGTAGCGGGCCACCCGCGTGTTCCACTGGTCAGGATCAAAGAGCAAGCCTCGCCAATAGATGCTTTCGGCTTTGCTCGCCAACGAAAGGAAGATGTCTCGGCGCCACACGGAGGCATGGGCGAGCTCTACGCGATCGACGGGCCGATCGGACAACCAATTCGCGTGCCCGAACTGCAACGCGGGCGATGTGAGCGGGAAGTCCACTTCGGTCGCCCCCGACCAGGTGACGTAACGAAGTTGGCGGACGCCATCGACTGCGATCAACCGCACTTCGCCCAGGCTCTGGAAGGCGGACACATTGGCTTGACATGCGCGCGCCTGCGCGGCGCAGGCGCAAAACCAAAAAAGACATGCGGCGAACACCGACACGGGACGCGACCATCGCAGCCCCACGCGCCTCACACCCCGCTGTCCGCGACCCGCACCGTCAAGTCCGGCGCGAATCCGGGCGCGATTTCCGTCTCGAACGGCGCGGGCGGCCTCGCCGGCCATGCGCCGTCCAGACGATGTACGTGCGTCACGCGCGCGGCGAGATCGACCACCCAGTATTCGCGCACGCCGTACTCGCGATACTTCGGGCCTTTGATCTCAAGGTCCGCCTTCACCGACGTGTCGGCGATTTCAATCAGCAGGAGAACGTCCGCCCCGCGTACCGCGGACGGTTTCACCGTCGCGGGAAACAGATAAAAATCCGGCGACGGCGCGTGCGTTTCGCTCAATCGCAAGGTCGTGTCGCAGGCAATCCCGATGGCATCCGGCGCCGATTTCACCAGATGCCGATTGAGCCAGGTCTTGACATCGATATGCGCCTCGCCCTCGGCCGGCATGACCCATATCTCCCCATCCAGCAGCTCTTCCGGTCCGCCCTCTTCGATCACGCCGGCGCGGATCATGCTTTCCACATCCGTCCAAGTGAAGCGCTTGGGCAGTGGCGCGGTGGGCAGAGCGGGAGCGGTCGCCGTGTCAGCCATTATAAATAAATAGCACGATAGCCGGTTTCACGCCACCTTCGCCCACGTAGCCGCCACGGCAGGAGTCGTCTTGGGGTTTCATGGGCTCGCCCCTTGGCCATGCGCGACCTCGCGGGCAATTCTAAGAATGGGGTCGCCGTCGCTTGCGATGCTTGGCGCAATCATCACCCCGGACTCGTCCGCAAACGCGAGATAGCGGCCGCCAAGCACGAAAGCCGGCCGGGACTCGCAATTTCCAAAATCGGTCGTGAAGCCGCGCATGCCTTTCTTGCGGCCTTGCGCGGGGGACCATGTCTCAACCGCGCGCGGCTCCGTGGACTCGATGGTTACCGGCGCCACACCTCTCACATATGAACTCAAAGCCAAGGTTTCGCTTGGCCGCCCTTTGAGCACTTCAAGCACCTTGAATGAATACGTCCAAGCTCCGCATCTTGGCCCGTAGCCCGTATTGCCGAGAGGCCGATCATTCTCGGTGCAGGCGCGCTCAGTCGGCTGCGCCGACACCGCACGCACCAAAGCGATGCCGCCGGGATATTCCCACCACTCGACGATGGATTCTTTCGCAACGGCTTCAGTTAGGTCGACGAGCGCTCTCGGACAGCTGGCGTGTGATGCGCCGCCGCCGACAATCAGCGCGCACCACAGAATCGCCGCTCCGAGAGCGATCCTCAACCTCACGCCACCTTCACCCTTGTCGCCGCCTCCGGCAGGTCCGTCCCGAAGCAGCGCTGGTAGAACTCCGCGACCGTCGGGCGCTCGAGTTCATCGCACTTGTTCAGGAAGGTCAGGCGGAACGCGAGGCCGATGTCGCCGAAGATCTTCGCGTTCTCCGCCCAGGTGATCACGGTGCGCGGGCTCATCACTGTGGAGATGTCGCCGTTCATGAAGGCGTTGCGCGTCATGTCGGCGACGCGGACCATGCTCATGATGGTCTTCTTGCCTTCGGGCGTCTCGTAGTCCTTGCCGGCCTTCGCGAGCACGATGGCGGCCTCGGCGTCGTGCTCGAGATAGTTGAGCGTGGTGACGATGGACCAGCGGTCCATCTGCCCCTGGTTGATCTGCTGGGTGCCGTGGTACAAACCGGTCGTATCGCCAAGACCGACCGTGTTCGTCGTCGCGAAGAGACGGAAGCACTTGTTGGCGCTGATGACGCGGTTCTGGTCGAGTAGCGTGAGCTTGCCACTGGCTTCGAGCACGCGCTGGATCACGAACATCACGTCCGGGCGGCCCGCATCGTATTCGTCGAAGCAGATCGCCACCGGGCGCTGCAGCGCCCACGGCAGGATGCCTTCGCGGAATTCGGTGACCTGCTTGCCTTCCTTGAGCACGATCGCGTCCTTGCCGACGAGATCGATGCGCGAGACGTGGCTGTCGAGGTTGACCCGGATCATCGGCCAGTTGAGGCGCGCGGCCACCTGCTCGACGTGGGTGGATTTTCCCGTGCCGTGATAGCCCTGCACCATCACGCGGCGGTTGAACGCGAAGCCCGCGAGGATGGCGAGCGTGGTCTGCGGGTCGAAGCGGTAGGCCTCGTCCACCTCGGGCACGTATTCGGTGCGCCTGGCGAATTTCGGGATCTGCATGTCGCTCTCGACGCCGAACTCCCGCGCGGAGACGGTCTTGTCAGGAACCATGGAGATGAGATCGTCGGCGGCGGTCATGAGGTGCTTTCCGGGCAGGCTTTCGTTGGCGGCTTCGCCGCTACAATGACGCCTCGTGACGGCTCCGTCACGGGCGCCGGATGAAAAAGCCGCAACTGCCCCTCGGGAAGGCCGTCAGACGAGGCCGCTTCTCTTCAGCGTCTGGAAGGCGCGGATGACCTTGTGCAGCTGGGCCTCCTCGGTGCGGTCGCCGCCGTTGGAGTCCGGGTGGTAACGCTTCACGAGTTCGGCATAGCGGACGCGGATGGTCTCCACCGGCGCGCGCTCGTCGAGGCCGAGGGTGTCGAGCGCCACGATCTGCAGCCGCCCGAGGCTGCGACGGCGGGGGCCGGTCTGCTCCTCCGGCGCGCCGTCGGCGTTGAACATGCCGAAGGGGTCGGCCTTCTTGCCCTTCTGGAAGTCGCGGTAGGCGCCGGACAGGCGGTCGCCCTTGGCGGCGCGGAAGGTCCAGGTGGGGCGATGGCCGGCGCGCTCGGCCTGCTCGAAGGCCTGCAGCTCGGTGTCGTTCATGCCGTCGAAGTAGTTCCAGCGGCGGTTGTACTCGGCGGCGTGCGCCGCGCAGAACCACCAGTATTCGTGATCGCGGCCGCGCGCCTTCGGCGCACGATGCTCCCCCGGCGACGGGCAGCCGATCTGGTCGCAGGCGCGCTCGGCCTGCGGCGCTTGCGCGACCTTCACCCGGGGTTTCTTGTTGACCCGGATGTCGACGAACTTGGGGCGATAGTTGAAGGTGTCGGACATTCGGATGAGAGTATGTGCGTTATGGGTGCTGCGAACAAGGAATTGACAAGCCGGAAGGAGCGTATTCGCGCTTCGTTGACGATGCGTTTCGCGCCTGAGGCGCTCGAAGTCATTGACGAGAGCGACCGGCATATAGGGCACGCGGGCGCTTCGGCCAGCGGGGAATCGCATTTTCGCGTGCGAATCACCGTCGCTGCGTTCGCCGGCCTCTCGCGCGTGGACCGTCATCGCGCCGTCACCGACGCGCTCGCGGGCGAGTTCGCCTCCGGTCTGCACGCGTTGTCGATCGACGCACAGGCGCCCTGAGCTGATCCGCCTTGCGCCCCTTTCACCAGCGTGCGCTCGATGGCGCCCACACGCGCTTTGCGGCGATCCGCGAACGCCTTGAATCGCTTGCGTTCGACGCGCCGTGGAAGAACGCCCTCTTTGAGTTCGTGCTGTTCGGCTTCAAGCAGGGCTGGGCGTGCCTGTTCGGCGGCTTGCTGCTCGCGCTGCTGGTGGGGACGTTCCTCTTCTACCCGGCTGACGCGGCGCTGGCGCGCTACGACTTTCTCGTGCTGGCGTGCCTGGCGATCCAGATCGGCATGCTCGTCTTCCGACTGGAGACGTGGGACGAGGCGAAAGTCATCCTCGCCTTCCACGTCGTCGGCACGATCATGGAGATCTTCAAGACCCAGGTCGGCTCGTGGGCGTATCCCGAAGCGAGCGTCCTGCGCATCGCCGGCGTGCCGCTGTTTTCCGGTTTCATGTACGCCGCCGTCGGCAGCTACCTCGCACGTGTCTGGCGCATCTTCGACATGCGCTTCACGCGCTACCCGCCGCTGTGGAAGACCATCGCGCTCGCCATCGGCGTCTACGCAAACTTCTTCGCCCACCACTACCTGCCGGACGCGCGGTTCGCGCTCTTCACGCTCACCGCCGCCCTCTTCTTCCGCACCTGGGTCTGGTTCACTCCGCACCGCACCGCGCGCCGGATGCCGCTGCTGCTCGGCTTCTTCCTCGTGGCGCTGTTCATCTGGTTCGCCGAGAACCTCGCCACCTTCGCCCGCGCCTGGATCTACCCGACGCAGGCCGATGGCTGGTCCATGGTGAAATGGCAGAAGCTCGGCGCTTGGTACCTCCTGATGATCATCAGCTTCGTGCTGGTGAGCCTCGTGAGCCCGCCGCGCGAACCGGACTGAACGCTCAGCCAGGCTTCACGAAGCGCAGCGTCATCCGGTCGCTTTCGCCGATCGCGTCATACTTCGTGTGATCGAACGCGGGATCGGCGGGCTGGCCGCGCGGCGCGCTCTGGCGCACCGGCGGCAGCGTCCACACGCCGAACGGATGATCCTTGGTGTCGCGCAGATTGGCGTTGATCTCCGAACGGGCCTCGAGGCGGAAGCCCGCGCGCTGCGCCGCCTCGATGACGAAGGCCTCGGTCAGATAGCCGCTCGTCGCCTGCGGATCCTGCGGGCCCGGATTGGCGCGATGGTCCTTCACGGCGAACACGCCGCCCGGCTTCAGGACGGCGTAGAAGTCCGCGAACACCTTGTCCGTCGTGCCCGCTGTCACAAAGTTGTGGACGTTGCGCGTCGTCATCACCATGTCGACCGAACCGGGCGGTCCGAGCGGGCCTGACTGCGGCCCGAAATTGACGATCTCGACGGTCCCGAAGATCTCCGGCCTGGCCGCCCAGCGCGCGGCGAAGTTCGCCCGCCCCGTCTTCGCCGCTTCGGAGAGGCTCGGATTCGACAGATCCGCCCCGGTGGCGATGTAGCGGCCGCCCGTGGCGCGCGCGTAGGGGGCGAGAATCTCAGTCCACCAGCCGCCGCCCGGCGAGATTTCAAGCACCGTCATGCCGGGTTTCAGACCGAAGAACGCCAGCGTTTCCGCCGGATGACGGGCGCCGTCGCGGGCGCGGTTGGCCTCGCTGCGCCAGTCTCCGGCGATGGCCGCCTGCAGCGCTGCGTCCGGCGCAGCAACGGCCGACGTCGCATCGGTTTTCGCCTCGTGGGCGCATCCTGCGGCGAATGCGATGGCGATGGCGGCCATCGCGGCTGTGAAACGGCCCATTCTCAGTCTCCCTGTGTGCGTGATCCCTCGCTTACACATGTGGCGCGGCGCGCGAAAGTCACGCTTTCGAAGACCCGGCGCGCGAGGTCTGGGGCCTTGAACGGCGCGCCGCCGCTCCCTAGCTGACAGTCACGGGCCGCTCCTTCGAGGGTCCGCCGGACGGGAAAGGCGCCGCAACAGGGCCTGTTTCGTCCCCCGGCCGCCGCCCCCGGTTCTGGGTCGGCGCAACGTGTCGCTTGGAAAGGACATGATTATGCAACCACGTGATCTCTCCCCCCTTTATCGCACCCTCGTCGGCTTCGACCGCATCAACACGTTGATCGACAGCGCCATGCGTCTGGACGCCGCCCCCGGGTATCCGCCCTTCAACGTCGAGCAGACTGGCGATGACGGCTTCCGCATCGAGCTCGCCGTGGCGGGCTTCGCACAGGACGAACTCACCATCGAGTTCAAGGAAAACACGCTGCTGATCTCCGGCAAGAAGGCGCCGGTGGAAGAAGCGCGCCGGTTCCTGCACCGCGGCATCGCGGAACGCAGCTTCGAGCGTCGCTTCGGCCTCGCCGATCACGTCCGCGTGCATGGCGCGCGCCTTGAGAACGGCGTGCTGACCGTGGACCTCGTGCGTGAACTTCCGGAAGCGCTGAAGCCGCGCACGATCGCCATCGACACCGTCGGCAAGGTCTCCGCTGCGAAAGCGCCGAAGACCATCGAGGCCGACGCCGCGTAACTTTCGTTCCGAAACCTCCCCCGACCCGCTGACTTCACCGGCGCGCCCCGAAAGGCGCGCCGGTTTTCGTCATGGCCCGTACGTCGACAATCAGGGACGATCAGGCGTCGGCGCTGTCGTCGAGCACGTCGTCGGAGGCGTCCGGCGACGGTTCCTCTGTCATCGGCGGCGTCGCGGGCGGTTCGAGCCAGCGGTCGCAGCCCGTTTCACCCAGCAGCGCCGCCAGCGAGGCGTCGTCGGCGACCATCGCGCGCCGGCCGCGCACTTCCTGGAAGGCGCGTGCGGCGTACTTCTGCGGCTTCTGCGCGAAATGTCCGCCCGGCAGCTCGACCGAGACCTCGGCGCCGTCCGCCGCCGCGGCGGCGTTCGCGGCCATCCAAGGCAGATAGGCGCCGGCGATTTCCTCGCGCAGCAGCGGCGCGAGCGTCCCCGACAGCTGCTCAAAGGGTTCGAACGGGCCTTCCACGCCGGCCTCGTCCATCCGCTTGAGCCACGCCGCCACGTTCGGCGCGCGCGTCTTCAACAGCTCCCCCGGCGTCGGGTCCGACGCCAGCTGGCCGAGCTGGCCCGACAGGCCGAAGTCTGCCAGCGCCGGCCGGGCGCCGAACAGGTAGGACCGGCTCGCGAGGTGGGCATCGAGAAGCCGCAGCAGCCGCTCATAGGACGCCTCGATCACCGGCGCAGTCTCGGCGCTTGAACCGACGAAATGCAGACGTTCCGTCATGCGCGATCGCACCGACGCTTCGACGCTCGCGCGGTCCGGCACGGTGGCGCCGTCCAGCATGGTGTCGACGATGCGGCGCGCGGCGCTTTCCTGGTCCGCCGGATAGGTCCAGCGGTAATGGAACATCGCCTTGTTCACCCACTCGTCGGCGTAGTCCTCGAGCATCGCCGAGATGAACGCGAGCGCGGGATCGTCCGGCGTGATCGACGGCTCCGGATAGCGGCGCTCCAGCGTCTCGGCGATCGGCGTGGAATCCTGCAGGGAGTAGTCGTCGGCGCCGACGAGCACCGGGATCAGCGGCAGTTTCGCGAACCGGGCGAATTCGGCCTGGCGCGCCTGGCTGCGCGGCAGCCACTGGTGCTCGATGCCCTTGAAGCGGAGCAACTGCAGGATCTTGACGGAATAGGGCGAAAGATCCGCCCCATAGAGACGGTACGGCGCAACCATGGCGGGAGAACTCCTCTGAGGGCCGCAGGAGTAGGCGCCGCCGCCCGTGCTGACAAGCGCGGCGCGGAACGCCGCATTCCAGCTGCATTGTCATGGCCCGGTGAGGCCCCCGCTGATACGCTGACGACGCATGCTGCACAGAGACGCCATCGCCGCCCTCGCCCGCGAAGGAGCCCGCTCCCGCCGGGCGCTGACGATCGAGCGCGCGGCGGCTGTGGCGACGCCGCCGCTGTTGTCGTTGGCGGCCTGGATGACGGTCGCCCTGGCCGGGGGGCAAGACGCCCTTCCGCCGCTGGCGGGAACCCTCCTCGGCGCCGCCGTGCTTGCCGCGCTCGTCTGGATCTTCGCGCGCGCGGCGCGCCGCTGGACGCCGCCGACGCCATCGGACGTCCGCGCGCGCCTGACCCAGGACGCGGGCCTGGCCCTCGGCGCGCTCGAGGCGCTGGGCGACAGTCCCGTCACCCTTGACGCCGGGGCGCTCGCCCTCTGGCGGCGCGAACAGGAACGCACGGTCGAGATCGCCAGCCGCGCCAAGGCCGGCCCCGCACGGCCCGATTTCGCCCGCGCCGATCCGTGGCGCCTCCGGTATGTCCTTCCCGTCGCGCTGCTTGCCGCTGCGCTCTTCGCTGGCGCGGAAGCGCCGGATCGCCTCGCGCGCTCCTTCCTTCCCGATCCCGGCCCGCTGGTCGGCGATCATCCCATGGCCATCGAGGCGTGGATCACACCCGGCGTCTACACCGGCGGCGCGCCGGTGAGCCTGTCGGACCGCATCGGCGACAGGATCGAGACCCCGCCGCAGCCTGAAGCGACGATCCGCGTCACGGGGCCGGCGGCAGCGCCCTGGCTTGTCTATGACGGCTGGGTCGAGGGCCTCCATGTGCACCGCAAGCTGCGCTTCACGCGCGGCGCCGACGGAGCCTACGAAACGAAGTTCGCCCTGCCCGCGGGGGGCGTGCTGCGCGTGGTGCGGTACCACACGAAAGCGCGCTGGCGCATCGCACCGACGCCGGACGCGGCGCCCAAGGGCAAGTTCACCAGCGCGCCGGTCGTCGACAAGAACGACCGCATCGCCTTCGAATGGAGCGCGAGCGACGACTATGGCGTGCGCGGCCTCGCGCTGCGGCTGACGCCAGTCAATCCGCCGCCCGGTCTCGTCGGCGCCGAACCGTTCGACATGCCGATCGAAGCCCCCGCCGGCGATCCGAAAACCGCGACAGGAAAGGCGAGCGTCGATCTCTCCATGCATCCCTATGCGGGCATGAAAGTGGATGCGCAGCTCGTCGTCATCGACGCCGTCGGCCAGAAAGGCGCGAGCGAAGCCGCTCCCCTGCGCGTTCCGGAGAAGATCTTCCTTCAGCCGCTTGCGCGTGCGGCTGTGGAGATACGCAAGCTGATCCTGCACGAACGGCGCGCCTACGCGAAGCACGAACCCTGGCGTTCACCGCGCATCGACGGCGTCGATGATCTGTTCGGCATCCGCACCGACGACGAAGACCCGCGGATCACGCGCGCGCCCGCCGCGATCCGCCGCGCCGGCCGCATGATCGATGCGCTGACGATGGCGCCGCAGGACGGCTATTTCCGCGACGCCGCGGTGTTCGCCGGCTTCAGGCTGGCGCGCGCCACGCTCGATACCGCACGCGAGATCAAGGAGACCAACTACGCCGCCGACATTCTCTGGCAGGTGGCGCTGCGCGCGGAATACGGCGACGCCGCCGACGCCAAGCGCGCGCTGATGGCCGCGCAACAGGCGCTGTCGGATGCAATCCAGCGCGGCGCGGACGCCGACGAGATCGCCCGGCTCTCGCAGGCGCTGCGGCAGGCCATGGACAATTACCTGCAGGCGCTGGTGCAGGAAGCGGTCCGCAACGGTGAAAGCGCGGAAGTCTCGGAGGACGGCTTCGAGCAGTCGCAGATGAGCCAGCGCGACATCCAGGAGATGCTCGACGAAATACAGCGTCGCGCGGAAGCGGGCGATCAGGCCGGCGCGCAGGCGCTGCTGCAACAGCTTGCGCAGATGCTGAACAATCTTGAGATCAAGCTCGCCGATGGCGGCGAGGGCCAGGGCGAGGACGGCAAGCCCACCGAACTCGAACAGGCCGTGGACGGATTGTCCGAACAGATCGGCAAGCAGCGCTCGCTGCGCGACGACACGGCGCGCGAAGAACAGGAGCCGCAACCGGGAAACCAGACCGAACAGCAGCTCGGCGAACGCCAGGAAGAGCTGCGCGAGGAATTGCGCGCCGCCGAGGAGAAGACGCGCGGTGCCGGCGGCACCGAAGGCGAGAAGGACCTCTCGCAGGCGGGCGACGCGATGGACCGCGCGGCGCAGGCGCTCAAGCGCGGCGATACGGGCGAAGCGGGCCGCCAGCAGGACGAGGCGCTGCGACGCCTGCGCAGCGGCGCAGAAAAGCTGTCGAACGAAGCCACCGCCAGGCGCGAAGGTCGCAACGGACGCGAGGAAGGCGCTAACGGCGAGGAGGATCCCCTCGGTCGGCAGATGAGCGGGGCGGGCGACGCCGGCGACGAGACCGCCGTCCCCGGCCAGACCGAGCGCCAGCGCGCCCGTGAAATCCTCGACGAACTGCGCCGGCGCGCGCAGGACGCCACGCGCCCCGAACAGGAACGCGAATACCTGAAGCGCCTACTCGACCGCTTCACCGGTTCGTAAGCCCGCACCTCTGGCGCTCGGCCTCGCGCGCGCCTATCTCGGCTGCCGGGGTCTGACGGAACACGCCTTCCGCATCGCGTCGCCGATGCGCCCCTTCCATGAACCGTATGAGGGGCGCGCGTTGCAGCCGATCATTTCCGTAAAGGGCCTGGCCAAGACCTACGCTTCGGGCTTCCAGGCCCTGAAACGCATCGACCTTGACATCCGCGAGGGCGAGATCTTCGCCCTGCTCGGCCCCAACGGCGCCGGCAAGACGACGCTCATCTCCATCATCTGCGGCATCGTCAATCCGAGCACGGGAACCGTCACCGCCGACGGCCACGACATCGTGAAGGACTACCGCGCGGCGCGCAGCAAGATCGGGCTGGTGCCGCAGGAGCTGCACACCGACTCCTTCGAGAAGGTGATCTCGACGGTGCGCTTCTCGCGCGGGCTGTTCGGAAAGCCCAGAGACGACGCGCACATCGAGAAGGTGTTGCGCGATCTCTCGCTCTGGGAAAAGCGCGACGACCAGATACGCATGCTCTCGGGCGGCATGAAGCGGCGCGTGATGATCGCCAAGGCGTTGAGTCACGAACCGAAGATTCTCTTCCTCGACGAACCCACCGCAGGCGTCGACGTCGAGCTGCGACGCGACATGTGGGAGATGGTGCGCCGCCTGCGTGAGGCGGGCGTCACCATCATCCTGACCACGCACTACATCGAGGAGGCCGAGGACATGGCCGACCGCATCGGCGTGATCTCGAAGGGCGAATTGATCCTCGTGGAGGACAAGCACGCGCTGATGCGCAAGCTCGGCAAGAAGCAGCTCGCCATCCAGTTGCAGACGCCGCTCGCCGCGGTGCCCGCCCCGCTCTCAGGCTACCAGCTCGAACTCGCAAAGGATGGCGGCGAACTCGTCTACACCTTCGATACCCAGGGCGAAGAGACGGGCATCGCCGGCCTCATGCGGGCGCTCTCCGAACAGGGCATCGACTTCAAGGATCTCCACACCGACCAGTCCTCGCTCGAGGAAATCTTCGTCTCGCTCGTGAGCGCACGCAAATGAACATCAACGGCATTCAGGCGATCTACAATTTCGAACTCTCCCGCTGGTTCCGCACGCTTTTCCAGAGCATCTTGTCGCCGGTCATCTCCACGTCGCTTTATTTCGTGGTGTTCGGCTCGGCGATCGGCAACCGCATGACCGCCATCGACGGCGTGAGCTATGGCGCATTCATCGTGCCCGGACTCATCATGCTGTCGATCCTGACGGAAAGCATCTCGAACGCCTCGTTTGGCATCTACATGCCGAAGTGGGCGGGCACGATCTACGAGGTGCTGTCAGCGCCGGTGTCGTGGATCGAGATCGTCATCGGCTATGTCGGCGCGGCGGCGACGAAATCCGTTCTGCTGGGCCTGCTGATCATGGCGACGGCGCGTCTTTTCGTGGCCTACGAGATCGAACATCCGCTGGTGATGCTCGCCTTCCTCGTGCTCACCGCCGTGACGTTCAGCCTCTTCGGCTTCATCATCGGCGTTTGGGCGGACGGCTTTGAGAAGCTGCAGATCGTGCCGCTGCTGATTGTGACGCCGCTGACGTTTCTCGGCGGCAGTTTCTATTCGATCTCCATGCTGCCGGAATTCTGGCAGAAGGTGACGCTGTTCAATCCGGTCGTGTATCTCGTCAGCGGCTTCCGCTGGGCGTTCTACGGCGTCTCCGACGTCGGCGTCGGCGTGAGCCTCGCGATGACGGCGGTGTTCCTGACGCTCTGCATGGGCGCGGTGTGGTGGATCTTCCGGACCGGGTATCGGTTGAAGGCGTAGGGTCCCTCGCCCTATCCCTTCAACAGCCCCAGCTTCACCATACTCTCCGCGGTCGCCACGACCGCGTCCTCGTTGCCGCGCGGCGCCCAGCCGAGCAGGCGCTTCGCTTTCGCGTTCGAGGCATTCTTGAACTTGCCGAGCTCGGGGACGATCTGCTTCACCGCCTCGTCGCGCATGGACGCGATCCGCACTAGCCAGTCGGGGAGTTGACCTGTCGGCACGCGTTTGCCCGCCTCGCCCATGCGCGTTTTCAGGATCCTGGCGATCTGCTGGATCGTCAGGAAATCGCCAGCGACGGCAAGAAAGCGCTCGCCCTTCGCGGCGGGGTTGGTCATCGCGCGCAGGTGCAGATCCGCAACGTCGCGCGCGTCTACGATGCCGAAGGAAATGCGCGGCGCACCCGGCAGCGCGCCGTCCATCAGCCGCTGCACGAGAAGGATCGAAGTCGAATAGTCAGGTCCGAGCACCGGGCCGAAAACGCCGACCGGCAACACTGTCGACAATTCAAGCGCGCCGCCTTCCTTAGCGATGAAATCCCACGCGGCGCGTTCGGCGAGCGTCTTCGATTTCACATAGGCGCGCACGTCGTCGCCATCGGGGTTGGTCCAGTCAGTTTCGTCATACGGCGCATCTTGCTGCTTCTGACCGTAACCGACCGCCGCAAACGAAGACGTGAGCACCACGCGTTTAACGCCCGCATCGCGCGCCGCGCGCAGCACCCGCAACGCGCCTTCACGCGCCGGGACGATCAGTTCGTTCTCGTCCTTCGGCGCCGCCGGCGGAAACGGCGAAGCGATGTGCAGCACGTACTCGCAGCCCGCGATCGCCTCGGCCCAGCCCGCGTCCTTCTCCAGATCCGCCGCGAAGAACTGGAGCGCCGCACCTGGCTCGGCGCCACCCTGCTTCAGCGTCGCGCGCACCTCGCCTTCGCGCGCGAGATTGCGCACCGTCGTGCGCACCCCATAGCCCGCCGCCAGCAATTGCAGGATGCAGTGCGCGGCGATAAAGCCCGACCCGCCAGTAACCAGAACCTTGCTCATCGCGTTTCCTCTTGCTGTGCATACTCCCGTGTCACGGCGGCGAGCGCCTTGTCCAGCACCTCAAGCCCCGCACCCGCACGCACGCCCTCTTCCGAGAGCACGCGCCGCCACAGCCTGCCGCCGGGCTTGCCATGGAAGAGACCGAGCAGATGGCGCGTCATCGCGTGCAGATGCGATCCCTCGCGGAGCCGCGCCTCGATGTAGGGCATGTAGGCGCGCACGCCGTCCGCCGCCGACGCGACGGGATCGGGCGCGCCGAAGAAGAGCGAATCCACGTTGAGCAGTTCCGCTGGCGCCTTGTACGCCGCGCGCCCCAGCATCACGCCGTCGACGCCGCCCATCTCCGCGCGCGCGTGCGCGGCGCTCCCAAGCCCGCCATTCAGGATGATCGTGAGATGCGGGCGATCGGCCTTCAACCGGCGCACCAGCGCATAGTCCAGTGGCGGAATCTCGCGGTTCTCCTTCGGCGACAATCCTTCGAGCCACGCCTTGCGCGCGTGCACGATGAAGGTCCCGCAGCCGCGCGCCGCAACCTGGTCGACGAGCGCATAGAGCGCCTCTTGCGGCTCCTGCTCGTCAACACCAATGCGGCACTTGATCGTCACCGGGATGTGGGGCGCGGAGTCCTGCATGGCGCTGAAGAGATCGGCGACCAGCGCCGGCTCGCGCATCAGGCACGCGCCGAAGCGTCCGCTCTGCACGCGGTCCGACGGGCAGCCCACGTTGAGATTGATCTCGTCATAGCCGAAGTCCGCGCCGGTCCGCGCCGCGCGCCCAAGCTTTTCTGGTTCGCTGCCGCCGAGCTGCAGCGCCACCGGATGCTCGACCTCCGAAAACCCGATCAGCCGCACCCGGTCCCCATGGATCACCGCATCGGCCGTGACCATCTCCGTGTAGAGCAGCGCCCGAGCCGTCAGCCCGCGATGGAAGGCCCGGCAGTGCCGATCCGTCCAATCCATCATTGGAGCGACGGAGAACTTATGCGATTGTAATTTCATCGTTTTTCGAGCACTATCAACGCGGTGGACACACTGATTTGTGTCCGTTTGTTCGACTTAAGTTCCGCCAATATCCGGGTGTTTCCGAGCTGGGTGTGTCCAGAGCGTGTCCGGAAATGGAGGGGGCGAGGGGCGAAAGGCTCGGAGCGGATCGGCATGGCGTCGATCGACAAGAGACGAGGCAAATGGCGTGCGCAAGTGCGCCGCAACGGCCATGCGCTCATCCGCACCTTCGCCCGCAAGATGGACGCCGAAGCCTGGGTGCGAGCAACCGAACTCGCGATTGACCAGGAGCGCGATCCCTCCGTCCGCCGGGTTTCCAAGAAAGACACCTTTGCCTCGATTATCGACCTCCACATCGATGACCTCACCTCCTACGGCAAGCCCATTCGCCGCTCGAAAGTCGCCGTCCTGCGCCGCCTGCGGGCAGACCTTGGCGATCTTCCCGTGGCGCATCTGACGCGCGAGCGCATCGTCCAGTTTGGCCGCGATAGAGCGAAAGCGGGAGCGGGGCCAGCAACGCTCGCGGTCGATATCTCTTTCATCGGCACTGTACTGACCCACGCCGCCGCCGTGCATGGAATGCACGTCGATACCGAAGCCGTGCGCCTTGCGCGCGTTGCACTCTCCAAGATCGGTCTTGTCGGTAGTGCGAAGGAGAGGGACCGCCGCCCTACCCCGGATGAGCTAGAGAAACTCTTCTCCTACTTTGACGGCAATCCCCGCTTCACGTTTCCGATGACGCGGATCGTCAAATTCGCAATCGCCTCCGCCATGCGCCAGGACGAAATCTTCCGCATCGAGTGGCGCCACCTCGACACCAAGAACCGCACCATCACGATTGAAGACCGGAAAGACCCGCGCAAGAAGGATGGCAACGATCAACGCGTGCCCTTGCTGTCAGCCACAGGCTATGACGCCTATGCCCTACTGATCGAGCAACGCGCCGAGAGCCGCGTCTCGTCGCGTTGCTTCCCGTTCAACGGCAAGTCGGTTGGCTCGTGCTTCACGAGAGCCTGCCGCGATCTCCAGATCATCGACTTGCACTTCCACGACATGCGCCACGAGGCTACCAGCCGCCTCTTTGAGGCAGGCCTCACCATCGAGCAGGTGCCGCTCGTAACCGGGCACAAGGATTGGAAGATGCTGAAGCGTTACACGCAGCTCCGGCCGGAGAACCTTCACGCTGTCTTGGCTCGAAAAAACGCGACCTGACGCGCTGACCTAGGCCCGGCAATTGACGCCCCGCCAGCTCGTTCCTCGCGAACCATCTGCATAAAACTCAACCACTTAGCGCTGAAAATCGACCGCCACAGCCCGGTCGTCTTGTGCTAAGGTTCTCGGATCGGATTCGATATGGAGGTTCGGTGGTAATCGATCTTGAGGGTAACTGGAAAACGGGCAAAGCCTTCGACCTGCACACGGTTGCCAGCACCCATCTTGGTACTGACGAGTTTGGCCACGATCGCTGGGAGACTACTCGCAGCGAAATGGGCGAGCTTGTCTATCAGCTCAAGTATCGCTTCGATCAGTCAGCTGTCGCCAAGATCATCACACTGCTCGACAAGATCAGCGGAATAGAAAAATTCGATTTCATCTTACCGATCCCGGCCACCAACAAGAGCCGCCCCATCAAACCTGTCGAACTTATTGCCGTTGCCCTCGGCAAGAAACGCGGCGTCGCCGTCGTGACCGACGCCCTGATTAACAACGGCAATGAAGAGCTTAAAGGTATCACGGACCCCGTCGCTCGCGATGAACTCCTGAAGCAAGCACTCCAATTGTCTGGCGCGGAGCGCTTCAAGGATAAGAAGGTTCTGCTTGTCGATGATCTCTACCGCTCGGGCGCAACTCTGCGCATCGCAACCGACCTCCTCTATCGCGAGGGCAAGGCTGAACAAGTCTCGGTTCTGACCATGACAAAGACGCGGAGCAACCGATGACAACCGTCTTTCTCTCGGGTTCGCGCAGCATCTCCCGTCTGAATTCTGAGGTGCGCCAGCGCCTCCAGAACATGGTCGACAAGGGCCTCGATATCATCACCGGCGACGCCAATGGCGCCGACCGCACAATGCAGGCGTTCTTGGCGGATCAGCAGTATCCCAAGGTCACTGTGTATTTCGTGGGTGAGGCCCCTCGAAACAATGTCGGCAAGTGGGCCACACACAAAGTGACAGCCGATGCTCCCACGCGAGCGATGCGCGACTTCTACGCACAAAAAGATCGTGAGATGTCGAAGATCGCCGACCTGGGCTTCGTTCTATGGGATGGGAAGAGTTCAGGCGCCCTTCAAAACATCTTCTGGCTCTTGTCACAGGGCAAAACGGCTGTCGTCTATTTTGCCCCTGAAAAGCGCTTCTTTAATTTCAAAGCGCAGGACGAAGTCGTCGAACTCCTCATCAACTACGACGACGATCTCCTCGATGACATCGAGCGCAAGATCGTGTTGCCCGACAGCCTAAAGAAGGCCAACCGCCGACAGTCGTCGCTTAATTTCCAGTGATAGCGGCGAAATGACATTCATTGGCAGTTGAAGACAAACGGGGCCAAGCCACAGAAAATGTATGGCTTACCCTCGACTTTCCTCAGTCGCGACTAGGGGGATGAGCCTCGTAGTAGCCGTCCACGTCCCGCTTTGCGGGGGTTTCGAGGGCTAAGCCGCGCGCAGCCTCAAGCTCTGCCTTGAACGCAGGGTCACGGCGCGCACGATCTTCCGCGGTCTCCCTGAAGGGCCGTGTCATTGGGCTGTTCGTTGGACCTGTCGTTTGCATTTCCAGATTTTAGCAGAGTGGGAGCGGGACGGGCGGCAATTCCGGCATCGTGACGATGGTCCCGTTCTCACCACCCACCAAACCAGCACCCCCTTGGGCGCCGGGTACTCGGCAACCAACTCCGCCGCAGACCCTGAACGGGGCCTCGCTGGCGCTTTCGGGGAAGGCCCCGTTCAGGCTCCACGGCTCCGAACCAGCACCCCCAGCGCCCAGGCACAGGGGGCATCTCTCCAAAACCAGCCCTATTGCACGCGCAGGGGTTGAGCGTGCTACCTTTGTTCCCTAGGGACATGCGAATCGGGAGGGGCTTGTGGATTATTTGTGGGAGATCATCAGTTTCATCCTCGGAGCGTTCAGCGGCTCCCTCGTTACTTGGCAAGTTACGAAAAAGACCATGCGCGCCTCGGGCCGCTCGACGGTCATCGATCAAAGTGGCGCGAACGCTGGCGGCGACATCGTGGGCGGCAACCAAACCAAGAAGCCGTAACCAACGAATGTCGGGCTCAAAAACCATCAACCAGAAGGGAGCCAAGGCGGGTGGCAGCATCGTCGCCGGCGACCAGACCAATAATCATTACTATCCGCCGACTGCGAAGGCCTCCGTCGTCGAGCAACTCATGGCGAAACTCCACAAGGAGATGGAGGACAACACCCCTGCTGCCGCGATGATCGACGAGCTTTGCCACTACCACCAACACAAAGCGCATGACGGCGTGGTGGGGCTTGAAGCGAAACTGGAGAAGGGCCAACGCGCCCATGAGATCGACGGCGCCCTCGATCAGAAAGAACAGTTCGCAAAGATCCTCGAAAAATGGTCGATGTACGCATCCGCGCAGGAGATCTTTGCTCACCTGCTAGCGAGAGCTGAAGTCGAGTATCGCTCCCACGTCCTTCCTCAGCTCGATACATTGACCGAGGTACAAGTCAACGCCGCCATCACCACGCGCATCGTCGAACCCATCGTGGCCGATTGCGGCAACACCGTCTTTAAACTGAACCATGGCACCGCCATGGGGATGTTCTACTGGCTCGCTGAGCAGTGTTTTGTGCGGTGGCACAAATGATCCAGCTCACCTACCAACCGGCCTTCGACCCCTTTCATTCGGTCTTCCGATTCCTCCGCTTGCGCCAAGCCATCCTTCCGCAGGCGGCTCTTCCACGCGACCATGTTCGCGTTCTCGATTTCTATTTGATGTTCCCGTTTCGCAGCAACGATGTTCGGGTTTTTCCGCGTCACCGCAAATTCAAAAAACTCGCTCAACAGTATGCCAGTGCGCGCCCCTACGGCGATCTACCTGAAGACCGCATTTTGTTTCACCGCATGTCGCCAATCCAAGGCGCAGCTCTCGACACTTTGGCCCAACGGGGCCTGCTCGATAGGGAGCAATACAAGCGCGGCATCATCGCGCCGACCGACGCCGCCCTGCCTGAACCACTCCTGGCTCAAATCAAAGAAGCCAATTTACAGCAGCAGGACCTAGTCGAGTTCTTGACTGCGCTCGCCACTGAATACGAATTGCTTGGCGCCAACGGCCTCAAAGACCGCTCTGGCCTACTGGATCATGCCTATGACGCGGCTTGATCCCTCCTTGCTTGTTCATCGACTATACGTCGAGCGCAACAACAAGCCCGTCTACGACGAGCGCTTCCATGCGGGCGTCAATATCATCCGTGGCGAAAATTCATCGGGCAAGTCGACTGTCCTCAACTTTCTATTCTACAGCCTCGGCGGCGATCTACGCGAGTGGAGCGAAGTTGCGCTGCGTTGCACCCGCGTAAATGTTGAGGTCGCGTTCAACGGAAAAGTCGCGACCCTCAGCCGGGAAATCTCATCCGAACCCGGCCAGCCAATGGACATGTTCGGAGGGACGATGGACGCGGCCCTTGAAGCGCCGCGTTCCGAGTGGACACGATACCCCTACAAACGATCGAGCAGCCGTGAAAGCTTTTCCCAGACCATTTTCCGGCTGCTGCAAATGCCCGAAGTCGGGAACGACGCCTCGGGCAACATCACGATCCACCAGGTTCTGCGGCTCCTCTATGCGGACCAATTGAGCCCAGTCGGGCGCATTTTTATGCAAGAAGGCTTCGATCAAGCCAATCTGCGCGAAGCCATCGGCCGCCTCCTCTGCGGTGTGTTCGACAACCAATTGTATCAGAACGAGCAGCGCATTCGCGAACTCAGCAAAGAGTTTGATGCCGTAAACGCCGAACTGCGAAGCCTTCTCGCCGTTCTGGGCAAGGCTCAGGAAGGCATGACACTCAGCTGGGTCGCCGCACAGCGCAAAGTCCTTTCCGATCGCCAGGTAGCTCTCCGGCAGGAAATTGAGAATGCCGAACGTCAGATGTTCGCAACGGTGCAAAAGGACGAGCTGACGCTGCGCGCCCAAGAACGCGCCTACACTGAAGTTCAAGAGCAACAAGTGCGAATCGGCGCGCTGCAAGAACGCCAAGACGCCCTCTCACTGACGATGGCCGACTCTAGTGCGTTCATTGCCAGTCTTGAGCAAAAGCTGACCGCACTGAATGACGCCAACCTCGTTGCAGAACATCTAGGAGATGTTGAGTTCAAAGCCTGCCCTGCTTGTTTTGCTCCGATCGATAACATCGCAACCGAGCATGCCTGTCATCTCTGCAAAACGCCTTTCGACAATGACCGTGTAAAAGCGCGCATCGTCGCCCTCATCAACGACACAGCCCTTCAACTCAAACAGTCTCGCACTTTGCAAGCGCGGCGCGAAGGTGAACTCAAGAAAGTTGCGGAGGAGGTAGCGGTTGCCCACGAGGCGTGGCGGAGCGCTTCGATACGCTTACAGGAAACACGGCAACTCCCATCCTCCGACATTCAGGAGGCACTGCGCGCGCTTCAACGACAAGCGGGCTATCTCGAACGAGAAATCGAAGACCTGGAAAACAAGGCATCCATTGTTCAGCTCGTGGACGAGCTATCCAACCGCAAAGCCAACCTGAACGGGGAAATGACGCGCCTTCGCAGCGAAAATGAAGCGCGGCAAGCGGAACAAGAGAAGCGCCGGTCTATCGCCTACACAGCCGTCGCGGATGAAGTTCGCGCACTCTTGCGAAAAGACCTCCCTCGTCAGGATGCCTACCGAGATGCAAAGCATGTTCACTTTGATTTTGGCACCAACAGCATAGCTGTCGATGACGTTGAGTATTTTTCAGCTAGTTCCAGAGCCATCTTGCGCAGCAGTTTTTTCTTGGGGCTGTTCGCAGCGTCGCTTAAGCACAGCTTCTTTCGCCACCCACGCTTTTTGATGCTCGACACGATCGAGGACAAAGGGATGGAGGAAGTTCGCAGCCAGAACTTCCAGCACCTAATCGTTGAGATTTCCAACGCAGCGACCGTGCAGCACCAGATCATCTATGCGACCGCTATGATAGCGCCCGAACTGAATAGGCCTGAGTACACAGTTGGGCCCGCATCCACCCACGACGCAATGACGCTGAAGATCATGTCCCAATGAGCGGGCATGAAGAGTGCTGGCTAACTCATTGACCGAGAATAGAACGGCGACCAGGAGCCCGGTCGCCGTCCATACCCTTGACGGTCATCGCCGTCCCCGGCTGCACCGTGGAAAACAGACTATCGGTGTTCGCCATCCCGCTCTATAGAGGTGGCTCGGTTTGTTTGAACAGGTTCCGGGGCTTGGATAAGTGGATTTCGG
>CAZGYQ010000017.1:5788-43788 GCA_964530695.1 uncultured Caulobacteraceae bacterium | reverse complement strand
CTGACCTCCACCGATCCGCAGCCTGCTGCGGATCGCCACAATTTGAGCTGAAATCGGGCAAGCCCGATTTCAGGCGCTCGGCCATCCCTCCCCCGCCTGCGGGGGAGGGAAACCGCAGTCACCCGCAGCGCGCGGTCTTCCAAAGGCTCGCGCCCGCAACGCCCTCCCAGCCGAAGGCGCGTTCCGTGGGGCCGTATTCCTTCAGCGTGCGCCATCGCGCGACAAAGTCTTGGATGTGGGGCGCAGCGCCCTCCTCGATCTACCAGAGAGCGAGCGGCGGGCCGAACGCGGGATCGAACCAGTTGCGGCGCTTGGCGTAGAATTTCACATGCAGGGTCTTGAACACGAACTGTTCGAGCGCTTCGGCGCTCTCCCACACGCTCGCATTCACGATGACTTGGCGGTCATCGAAGAGCTTCACCTCCGTGGCGTTGCCGCTCTCGTCCTTGAAGCGCCAGACGAAACCGGGCGAGCGATCGGCGACAGCGTTCACCGCATCGAGATTGTCCATGAATTCCGCGACGCGGGGATCGTCCTGCGGATGGAGAAGGCGCGCGACGTTGATCTGGGCGAGGTGCACCATTTTTTTGCCCTCAGCAGTCGGAACCGGACGCGCCTTGATTGCGCTCCTTGCGTCGTTCGTGGTCCGCTATGACAAACTGCGCTTGGCCAATCGCCGCGGCGCCGAACCACCCCGGCATCTTGTTTAGCCATTTGCGCGCAAGCAAACCTAGCTCGTTGCCTTCTTCATCAGCGTCTTCGGCGAGCCGCGCACATAGCCCGCCATTGCTAAGCATGCCGTTTCGCTCATCTCCGACGAATCCCAAAATGCGGTTAGCCATTTCGAGATCTACAATTCTCGTCAGTTTACGCCGAAGGGCGCGTTCTCCGGAAATGAACTCCGGATGCTCTTCGACGGGAGGCTTGCTCCGTCGCGCCATCCCTACTCTGCCGCCACCATCTTCACCTGATGCAGGCCCTTGCTCGCGCGGTAGCGATCAATCCGTTCCTCGATCTCGTGCCGGAAGTGGCGGATGAGGCCCTGCACGGGCCATGCGGCCGCATCGCCCAGCGCGCAGATGGTGTGTCCTTCCACCTGCCCGGCGACGTCGAGCAGCAGGTCGATTTCGGAATGCTCGGCCTCGCCCTTCGCCATGCGTTCGAGCACGCGCCACATCCAGCCCGTGCCTTCGCGGCACGGCGTGCACTGGCCGCAGCTTTCGTGCTTGTAGAAATAGGAAATGCGCGCAATGGCGCGGACCACGTCCGTCGACTTGTCCATGACGATGCACGCCGCTGTGCCGAGGCCGGATTTCATCGCCGAGAGCGAATCGAAATCCATCAGCGCTTCTTCAGCCATCGCCGCCGTAATCATGCGCACCGATGAGCCGCCTGGAATGACGGCCTTCAGGTTGCCCCAGCCGCCGCGCACGCCGCCGCAGTGCTCTTCCAGAAGCGTGCGTAGCGGAATGCTCATCGCCTCTTCCACGTTGCACGGCTGGTTCACGTGGCCGGAAATGCAGAACACCTTCGTGCCCGTGTTGTTCGGACGGCCGATGCCGGCAAACCACTTCGCGCCGCGGCGGATGATCGTCGGCGCGACCGCGATGGATTCCACATTGTTGACGGTCGTCGGGCAGCCATAGAGGCCGGAGTTCGCCGGGAACGGCGGCTTCAGGCGCGGTTGGCCCTTCTTGCCTTCGAGGCTTTCGAGCAGCGCTGTCTCTTCACCGCAGATATAGGCGCCGGCGCCATGGTGGATGTAGCAGTCGAAATCCCAGCCGTGGATGTTGTTCTTGCCGATGAGTTTGGCCTCGTAGGCCTCCTTCACCGCCTTCTCCATCGCCTCGCGTTCGGCGACGTATTCGCCGCGCAGATAGATGTAGCAGGCGTGCGCCTGCATCGAGAATGACGCGATCAGGCAGCCTTCGATCAGGAGATGCGGATCGTGACGCATGATGTCGCGATCCTTGCAGGTGCCGGGCTCGGACTCATCGGCGTTGACGACGAGATAGTGCGGGCGGTCGCTCACCTGCTTGGGCATGAAGGACCATTTGAGGCCCGTGGGAAATCCCGCGCCGCCACGGCCGCGCAGGCCTGACTCTTTCACCTGCGTGATGATCCAGTCGCGGCCCACGGAGATCATGTCGCCCGTGCCGTTCCACGCGCCGCGCTTCTTCGCGGACTCGAGATCCGCGCCGTGTGCGCCGTAGAGATTGAGGAAAATGCGGTCCTTGTCGGCGAGCATCATTTTTTCTCTGGAAGGCCGGCGAGCCGGCGGCGGTGGTACATGGTGCGTTTGAAGATCGCGACCATCATCAACGCCCAGCCGGCGATGATGAGGGCGAAGACCGCGTGCGTGGTCCACGCGGGCAGTTGTGTGTCGGTGTAGCGGTCCGTCGCGCCGAGCCCGGCGCCGGCGACGATGAGCGCGAGGCCCGCGAAGCGCCAGGGCGTCGCGATCGTGCGCAGCTCGCGGTTGTAGGCGTCGCGGCCCTCCTGCGTCGCGAAATCGGGAAGCGCGCTCATGGCTTCTTCCGCATCGACATCACGGCGCGCCCGACGAACCACAGGCCGCCGATGAACGCCACGATCACGGAAGGATCCGTCGGCGCCAGATGGCGCCCGAACAGAAGCCACCCGCCCGCGCCGAAAAATCCGACCGCCGCGATCGCGTACGCAAAGCCCCATCCGCCGCCGATGCTGATCGGTTGCGGCGTGCGCGGCGGTTCAGGCGCGGTCATCCCGCCTTCTCCGGCAGGTTCGGCAGCGTGAAGGGCTTCGCGAGCGCGCCGTCGTAGAGCGCGGGGTCCTTCAGCGTCTGCGCGCCGCTTTCCGGCGCCGAGGTCTGGCGGCCGCGCGCGCTCCCGGGCTTGACCGTCTCGCCACGCTCGAGCGCGTCGATGAGTTTCTCAAGATCATCCGGCGAAAGGTCTTCGTGATAATAGTCGTCGATGGCCACGACCGGCGCGTTCACGCAGGCGCCGACGCACTCGACCTCTTCCCACGACAGCCCCTTGCCGCTCACCTGGAACTTCTCACCGATGCGGCTCTTGCAGACCTTCTTCAGATCCTCCGCGCCGCGCAGCACGCACGGCGTCGTGCCGCACAGTTGCAGGTGGTGTTTGCCGACCGGCGCGAGGTGGAACATCGTGTAGAAGGTCGCCACTTCGAGCACGCGGATCACCGGCATGCCGAGCATCTCGCCGAGCGCGCGGATCGCCGGCTCAGAGACCCAGCCCTCCTGCTTCTGCACCAGCCACAGCAGCGGGATGATCGCCGACTGGCGGCGGTCGGCAGGATACTTCGCGATCCACCAGTTCGCCTTCTCGAGCGTCGCCGGCTGGAAGGCGAATGTGGCGGGCTGTTCGGCGGCGAGGCGGCGGACGGACATGGAAACCCTTATGACTCTAGAGGCCAGCGCATAGCAGCGCCCGGCCGGTCTTGTCACCGTCAGCGAATGAACTCGACCCGCGTCACCTTCTCGCCGTTGACGGTATAGACCGCGATCCGCCGGTCGCCGATCCCGAGCCCGCGGCTGACCGATTCGTGCTGGACGACGATGTTCCCCTGCGCCATGCGGCCCAGGACCCCGATGCGCACCTTGGGGCGCTCCTCGAAGGCGTCGTGGTACTGGGCGCAGATGGCCGGCGCGCCGACCTGCTCGGTCTCCCCGCCATGGGCCGCCACGACGCAGTTGGCCGCGATCAGCAGGCTGACGGCGTCCAGATCCTGCTTGTTGAAGGCGTCGGTCAGCTTCTGGACGGTGACCTGGGGCGGATCGTGGATGCGGCGCATGGCCCCTGCGATCCCGCCCCGGCGTCTCCCCGTCAAGGGTCCGGCTGCGCCTCGGCGCGTTGCTTCCTGTCCATGAATTCAAGCCGCACGAGGCGCGCCTTGGCGACGTCGATGTCGTGCTTGAGCGCCGCCCGTCTGTAGGCGCGCAGATACCGGCCGATCAGCGGCGCCCGCGCCAGCAGGCCGCGACGGATAAAAAGCAGCAGCACGAACGCCGGCAGCACCGCCGTCGACGCCACCGCCTGCGGCGGCCCGGGAATTTCCGGCACGAGAACGCTCAGGCGCAACGGCAGCAGCACCGCCCCGCCCAGCACGCCGACGATGAGGCCCTGGATCATCGCCCCGATCCACACCCGCACCGGGTGGTGGTCGACGTGCTCCGGTCTGAACAGCACGAACGTCTGGATGACGAACGCCGCCATGATGGCGAGGATCACCGCCGCTTCGATCCAGAGATAGAGGTGCATCGGTCGGACCTCGCGCGGCGCCGCAGCGATCCTACCTGATGAAGTCCGAGCGCGCGATCAGCCCGTCGCGAAACGTGTAGACGACGGCGACCTGGAACTCTTCGCCGCCGGGCGCGCGTGTGACGTGCTCGTGGTCGATCACGAAGCCGGCGACTTCCATGCGGTTCACGAGACGCGCGCGGTTCTGCGGGAACTGCGCAAACAGCTTCACGTGCCGCTCACGCAGGTTGTCGCGGCCGCGCGAGGTCACCTCGCCATTGAAACCCGCGAGCACGCAGTCTTCGGTATAGAAGGAACACAGCGCGTCCACGTCCTGCGCGTTGTAGGCGTCGAGCTGGGCCTGCACCACTTCGGCGGGCGTCACCGATCGATTTCCCCGAACACGATGTCGAGCGAACCCAGCACCGCCGACACGTCGGCGAGCATATGGCCCTTGCAGAGATGGTCCATGGCCTGCAGGTGCGGGTAGCTCGGCGCCTTGATCTTCACGCGGTACGGGCGGTTCGTGCCGTCGGCCACGAGATAGACGCCGAACTCGCCCTTGGGCGCCTCGATCGCTGCGTACACTTCGCCGGGGCCCACGTGGAAGCCTTCGGTGTAGAGCTTGAAGTGATGGATGAGCGCTTCCATCGAGTTCTTCATCTCGGCGCGACGTGGCGGCACGACCTTCGAGCGCTCCGGCAGCACGGGGCCCGGCGTCGTCGCCAGCAGCGCGCAGCACTGCTTGATGATGTCGACGCTCTCGCGCATCTCGTCGCAGCGGCAGAGGTAACGGTCGTAGCAGTCGCCGTTCTTGCCGACGGGAATCTTGAACTTCAGTTCGTTGTAGATTTCATACGGCTGCGCGCGGCGCAGGTCCCACGCGAGGCCCGAACCGCGCACCATCACGCCCGAGAAGCCGTACGCGTAGGCGTCCTCGACGCTGACGACGCCGATATCGACGTTTCGCTGCTTGAAGATGCGGTTGTCCGTCAGCAGGGTCTCGATGTCGTCGAGCGCCTTCGGGAACTCCTCAGCCCACCTGGCGATGTCGGCGATGAGCTGCGGCGTCAGATCCTGGTGAACCCCGCCCGGCCTGAAGTAGTTCGCGTGCAGACGGCTTCCCGAGGCGCGCTCGTAGAAGATCATCAGCTTTTCGCGTTCCTCGAAGCCCCACACCGGCGGCGTCAGCGCGCCGACGTCCAGCGCCTGCGTCGTGATGTTGAGGATGTGGTTGAGGATGCGGCCGATTTCCGAATAGAGCACGCGGATGATCGAGGCGCGGCGCGGCACTTCGATGCCGAGCATCTTCTCGATCGCCAGGCAGAACGCATGCTCCTGGTTCATCGGCGCGACGTAGTCGAGCCGGTCGAAATACGGGATCGCCTGCAGGTAGGTCTTGTACTCGATCAGCTTTTCGGTGCCGCGATGCAGCAGGCCGATGTGCGGATCGACCCGTTCGACGACCTCGCCGTCCAGCTCCAGTACCAGACGCAGGACTCCGTGCGCCGCCGGGTGCTGGGGCCCGAAGTTGATCGTGAAGGTGCGGCGTTCCTCTTCCGCGGTTGCGGGGAGGTTGGTTGCGTCGTCAGCCATGGGTGGCGTCCTGGTTGGAAGTATCGTGTCCGAAGGTGAAGACGCGCCCATCGGGGCCGCGCACGCTGAACTCGCGCATCATGTAGGGCTCGTCTTGCGGCGGGCACACGACGTCGGCGCCCTTCGCCACAAATTCTTTGTGGAGCGCATCGGCGTCGCGGACCCAGAAATAGGCGTCGAGCCCGTGCTTGAAAGCGGCGTTCGGCGCGAATGTCTCGCCGGGTTGAACCTGACGCAGCATCACCGAGATATGCTCACGTCTGGCGATCGTGAAATCCGGCGGCTCGCCCCAGAATTGCGTCGCCGAGAAGCCAAGCACGTTGGTGAAGTAAGCAGCCGCCTCCTGCACGTTCGACACGAGCAGGAACGGCGCAACGCCGCGCATCTGCGGCGCGGTGTTCATTTCTTCTGGTCCGGCGCGCCGGCGCCGGCCTTCTCATCGCCGGGCAGGATTTCGTTCATCCCTTCCCACGGCGAGAGGAAATCAAAGTTTCTGTATGCCTGCGTGAGCTTTACCGGCTCGTAGACCACGCGCTGCTGCTCGGGATCGTACCGGACTTCAACGTACCCTGTCAGCGGAAAGTCCTTGCGCAGCGGGAAGCCCTGGAAGCCGTAGTCCGTCAGCAGGCGGCGCAGGTCCGGGTGGCCGTTGAAGAGAATGCCGTACAAGTCGAACGCCTCGCGCTCGAACCAGTCGGCGGCGGGGTAGACGACGATCGCGGAGTTGACCGGGGTCGTCTCGTCAGTGCGGATCTTGATCCGGAGGCGCTTGTTCTTCCGCATCGAGAGCAGGTGGTAGACCACGTCGAAGCGCTGCGCGCGTTCGGGATAATCCACGCCGCAGATGTCGATCAGCGTCTGGAACAGGCACCGCGGATCGTCGCGCAGGAAAATCAGCAGCGGGATGATCTGGTCGGCCTTGGCCTCGATCGTCACTTCGTCGAACGCGACGACAGTATTTTCCACCGCGCCGGGCATGGCGCCCGACACGTGCATCGCCAACTCCTCGGCCGGCGTCAGCGGCTTGACGATGTCCGTCATCGCTCAATCGTCCCTTCGCGGCGGATCTTCTTCTGCAGCGCGAGAACGCCGTAGAGCAGCGCTTCCGCCGTCGGCGGACAGCCCGGCACGTAGATGTCCACCGGCACCACGCGGTCGCAGCCGCGCACGACGGCGTAGCTGTAGTGATAGTAACCGCCGCCGTTCGCGCATGATCCCATCGAGATCACGTAGCGCGGGTTCGGCATCTGGTCGTAGACCTTGCGGAGCGCCGGAGCCATCTTGTTGGTCAGCGTGCCCGCGACGATCATCACGTCGGACTGGCGCGGACTACCGCGCGGCGCAAAGCCGAAACGCTCCACGTCGTAGCGCGGCATCGCCATCTGCATCATCTCGACGGCGCAGCACGCGAGACCGAACGTCATCCACATGAGCGAACCCGTACGCGCCCAGGTGATGAGATCATCGGCGGCGGCGACGAGAAATCCCTTGTCGGCGAGCTGGTTCGACAGGCCCGTGTAGAACGGATCATCCGGCTTCACCGGAAACCCGCCCTCAACGCCGGCGCGTCCCGCGGAGTTTGCTGGCGCTATTGCCATTCGAGGGCGCCCTTCTTCCATTCGTAGATGAAACCGATCGTCAGCACGCCGAGGAAACTCATCATCGACCAGAACGCGAAGAGACTGCCCTGTTCGAGCGTGATCGCCCAAGGGAACAGGAACGCGACCTCGAGGTCGAAGATGATGAACAGGATGGCGACGAGATAGAACTTCACGTCGAACTTCATCCGCGCGTCATCGAAGGCGTTGAAGCCGCACTCGTAGGCCGAGACCTTTTCCTTGTCAGGGCTCTTCGGCGCCAGCACCCAGGCGGCGGCCATGAAGCCCACGCCCATGGCGGCGGCGATCGCGAGGAAGATCACGATCGGGAGGTATTCGATCAGCAGTCCGTTCATGGCGGCGTGGGTCCTCGGCCCCGGCGCGCAGGCCGGGCAAATCAGCGTGGCGGAAGCTACCGGCGCCCTCGGTGGGTGGCAACCGTGCTGCGGGTGCGAGAAAGGTCGCGGGGCCAGCGGCCGAAGCACGCGGAACCGGCCCCTGAGGGGCCGACGCCACGGAATTATGGGGGAGACGCCCCATGGCGCGAGTGACGGGGCTCGAACCCGCGACCTCCGGCGTGACAGGCCGGCGCTCTAACCAACTGAGCTACACCCGCTTGGGGGAAGCGGGGGGCATAGGGCTTGGGGATTCCTCGGTCAAGCCGCTTGGTGAAACTGGGTGCGGCGGCCCCGGCTCGGCCCTTGCCCGCGCGCGGCGGGCGGCTAAGACAGGGCCGGTCGATAGATCCTGTGGGCGGTTAGCTCAGCGGTAGAGCGTCTCGTTTACACCGAGATGGTCGGGAGTTCGATCCTCTCACCGCCCACCAGCCTTCCATCGAGCCCGCCCCGGGAGGCCAGAATGTCCGAAACCGCCGACATCCATCTCGCCCGCATGGGCCGCCGGGCCGAACTGGTCCTCAACCGCCCGGCCAAGCGCAACGCGATCACGCTCGCCATGTGGCGCGCCATCCCCGACCTCGTCGCCGAGGCCGACGTCGACCCTGCCGTGCGGCTCCTGGTGGTGCGCGGCGCTGGCGCGCATTTCGCCGCAGGCGCCGACATCGCCGAATTCGAGACCACCTACGCCACTCGCGACGCAGCCCTCGCCAACCAGGCGGTGATGGCGCGCGCGATGAGCGCGCTTGAGGCCTTCTCGAAGCCCTCCCTCGCGGTGATCCGCGGCGCGTGCGTCGGCGGCGGCTGCGCGGTCGCGCTGTGCTGCGACATGCGTCTGGCGGCGAGCGACGCGCGGTTCGGCGTCACGCCCGCAAAGCTCGGCCTGGCCTACGGCGTTTCCGATACGCGCCGGCTGGTGCAGGCAGTGGGCCCGTCCGCCGCCAAGCGCATCCTGTTCACCGGCGGCCTCATCGGCGCCGAAGAGGCGTTGCGCATCGGCCTCATCGACGCCGCGCACGAAGATGGCGCGCTCGACGCCGCCGTCGACGCCCTCGACGCCGAGATCGCCGCCGCCTCCGGCTTCACGGCGCGCGCGGTGAAGAAGGTCATGGCGATGCTGCAGGACGGCGCCGTCGACGATACGGACGAAAGCCGCGCGCTGTTCGCCGACGCCTTCGAGGGCGCCGATTTCCGTGAAGGCTCCAGCGCATTCCTCGCCAAGCGGCCCCCGCAATTTCCATGAAGTCCGTTTCCGCGCACGACGCTGTCGTCGAACTTGCCCGCCGCGCGCGCGGCGCGCGTGTATTCATGTCAGCCGGCCCCGCTGAACCGCTCGTGCTGCACGACGCGTGGCGCGCCGCGCCGGAAGCGGCCGCGGACCTCTCATTCGCCGGCCTCTTCATTCCGGGCGTCAACCGCCTCGACTATTCGAGCCTCCATCCCGACGCGCGCATGGAGCTCTTCATGCTGTCGCCGGACTGGCGCACCGGCCTTGTGGCGGGCCGCACGCGCGTGCGGCCGCTTCACTATTTCTCCGCGTACGCGGCGCTGGTGGCCGAAGGCGCCGCGGCCGGCGTATTCACGGTGAGTGCGCCCGACGCGCATGGCGCCTGCTCCTTCGGTCTTGCGGCGGACGCGCCGCCCGCCATGCTCCACCGCACGGGTTACAAGCTCGCCATCGTCAATCACGCGATGCCCGCTGTCGCGAGCGCGCCGCGCGTCCCCCTCTCGGCGTTCGACGCATTCGTCGAGACCGACACGCCATTGCCCGAACTTGCGACGTCTCCCCCCGGCGCCGCCGCGCAGGCGATCGCCGCGCATGTGGCCGCGCTCGTCGAGGACGGCGACACGATCCAGACCGGCATCGGCAAGCTTCCGCTCGCCGCCGTCGAGGCGCTTGTGTCCAGGCTCGATCTCCGGATCCATTCGGGGCTCGTTGCGCCCCCGCATCTAGCACTTGCCGAAGCGGGCGCTGTCGCCGATGAGCCGGCTGCGATCCGCGCCGGCATCGCCGTGGGCGACGGCGCCTTCTATCGCCGCATCGCCGCCGAGCCGCGGCTTTCCCTCGTCGGCGTGCCTGACACGCATGGCGCCGTCGCGCTCGCCCGGATCGATCGTCTCGTGGCGATCAACGCCGCGCTGGAGGTCGATCTCTTCGGACAGGTGAACGCGGAGTTCGCCGGAACAGAACAGATTTCAGGCGTCGGCGGGCTTGTCGATTTCATCCGCGGCGCCCGCGCGTCGCGCGGCGGACGCCCGATCGTCATGCTGCAGGCCGAAGGCAAGGATGGGGCATCGCGCATCGTGCCGCGCCTGCCCGCGCACGCCGTTACCGCGTCGCGCGCCGATGCGCCGATCGTCGTGACGGAGTTTGGCGTGGTCGATCTGTCGCCGCTCGACATCGACGCGCGCGCGAGGGCGTTGATCGCGCTGGCGCCGAATTCGGCGAGAGAGGGCCTTTCAAGCGCCTGGACCGCCATGCGCGCGACGATGTGATCGTCGAGGCCGCGGCGGCGTCCGCGAGGAAACCGCTACTGGAGTTCGCCGCCCGCCTTCTGGAGCGCAATTCCGAGCATGCGCGCGGCCTCATGCGGAATGCGCACGCAAAGCAGGCCGGCGCCGGACTCGATTTCGAGCATGGCGTCGCGGCCGTCCGGCGCGGGCGACACGCGCCAGTCCGTCAACCGGCGCGCGCCATCTTGAAGCGTCTCGCGCTCGGCGAGAGGCAGCGGCGGCGTCATCCGTCGCTCGGCGCTCTCGGCGCCTGCCCACATCATGCCGGATATGAGTTTCGGCAACGTCGAAACGGGCAAAGCGACGCTACGCACCTTTCCGTCCGACCCTTCGAATTCGAGCGCGAGCATGTCGCCCGCATCGGAGATGCGGACGGTCACGTCCGTGATCATCGGCACGCCCGGCGACGTCATGCGATCTTGTTTCTCGCGATAAGCTGACGCGCGATGATGATCCGCTGCATCTCGTTGGTGCCCTCTCCAATGCACAGGAGCGGCGCGTCGCGATAGAGACGTTCGATGGGATATTCCTTGGAGTACCCATTGCCCCCGTGGATGCGCATCGCCTCGAACGCCACTTCCGCAGCCGTCTCGCTGGCGAACCACTTGGCCATGCCCGCTTCCATGTCGACGCGCCCGCCGGCGTCGTATGCTTTCGCCGCGTCCTCGACCAGAAGTTCGGCGGCGCGCGTTTTCGCCGCCATCTCGCCGAGCTTGAGCTGGATCGCCTGGTGCTCGGCGATGGCCTTGCCCATGGTTTTCCGTTCCTGAGCATAACGCACGCTTTCGCGCAGCGCGCGCCGCGCAATGCCGACCCCGCGCGCGGCGATGTTGATGCGGCCGAGCTCGAGGCCGCTGGTGGCCATGATGAAGCCCTTGCCTTCCTCGCCGCCGATCAGCGAGA
The DNA here is from genome assembly GCA_964530695.1 of uncultured Caulobacteraceae bacterium. Lineage (GTDB taxonomy): Bacteria > Pseudomonadota > Alphaproteobacteria > Caulobacterales > Aquidulcibacteraceae > VFBF01. The sequence goes on along the minus strand of CAZGYQ010000017.1, from coordinate 32,538 downwards.
GCTCGGCGTCCACCTCGTATCCATCATAGACGATCTCACCCGTATCGACGCCGCGATAGCCGAGCTTCTTCAGCTTCTTGCCGGTGGCGACGCCCGCCTTCGCCTTGCCGGTCTCGGGATCGATCTTTGGCGCGATGAGCATGGAGATGCCCTTGTGGCGCGGCTGCGCCTCGGGGTCGGTCTTCACCAGCAGTGCAAGGCACTGCCCCTCGATCACGTTGGTGATCCAGGTCTTGGCGCCATGCACGACATAGGTGTCGTTGCCCTTCTTCGTTGCGCGCGTGCGGATGCCCTGCAGGTCCGTGCCGGCGTCCGGCTCGGTGAGGCCAAGGCCCCCGCGCATCTCGCCGCTCGCGAATTTCGGCAGCCAGTAATCCTTCTGCTTCTGGGTGCCGAACCGCTGCACCATCAGCGCCATCATCATGTGCGTGTTGAACACGCCCGTGAGGCTCATCCACTCCTCGCAGATGAGCGCCACGATGCGCGAATAGGTCGTGGCGGAAAGACCGAGGCCGCCATATTCGGGTTGAATGAGAGCTCCGAACAGGCCGAGTTCGCGCATGTCGTCGACGAGTTCCTGCGGATACTCGTCGTCCAGCTCGTAACGCGCCGCCACGGGCGCAACCTTCGACTTCAACCAGCGGTCGATGGAATCGAGGATCTGACGTTCGGCGCTGTCGCTCATCTCACCAATAGTCCTTCATGATCTCGCCAACCCACGCCGGTTCACGGACGTCTCCGCGGGGCAGAAATCCCCTCATCACCGGTTTGATGTCGAGAACGGGCGTGCCGTGGATCGCATCGAGGCCTTCCACTTCGAGCGTGAGCCCGCCCACCGCGACCACGCGGCAGGTGCACAGGCCGATGCGGTTGGGCCGGTTCCTGCCGCGCTGGGCGAAGATGCCTACCTTCGGCCACGACGTGTTTCCCCGTGGGTGTCTGGCGCCTGTCGTGATGTCGTCATCGGCGACCCTGTCGAACACGAAGATCACCTCGACGTGAGAAAAATCACCGAGACCGGCCAGCGCCTCGGGCGTGAAACGTGCCGGATCGAGCTCGATCCGCGCGCGGCTGGCGCCCCAGTCATCGTCCACGGCCTCGTCGCGGCCGCCCTGTACGTGGCCGATGGGCGCCATGACGATCATCGTGCCTGCTCCATGAACCGAAGTGTCGGGGTAGGACGCGGCGCGAGGGGCGTCAAACGCTCAGGCGGATCGGCCACACGCCTTCCAGGCGTTCCCTTGAGGGCGCCGCTGGGTCAGGCGCGCCGATGCGGGCGAGATAGAGATGGCGGGCGATCTCGGCCTGCTGCTCGATATTGTAGTCGCCGAGTTGCTTGCCCGGCTCCCAGCGGTACTCGTAGGCTTCCCGACCCAGCGCCTTGAGCTTCGCCGCCGCCAGCACCACCCCTCGACGCGCCTGCCAGACATGGGCGAGTTCATGGACGAACCAGCCGCGCTCCCCGGGCAAGGCATCAGAGAAATCCCGCGCCGCGCGCCACATGGAAAAGACGATCGTGCGCCGGTGCGGCACCATCGCCGCGAACGGCGCAGGCGGCGCCTGCTGGACGCGCACCGCCTCCAGGTCGATCTCGCGCCCGAACACCACGCGCGCAATGTCCTTCTCGCCGCCGGTCAGAGACCGGCGTTCGAAGGCGAACATGCGGCGCAGTTTGTCCGTGTTCAACAGGCGGCCTCGATCAGCGACGGCCCTTTCATAGCAAGCATTCTAGCACACATTGTGTCGAACGCTTCACTTGTCTCGCAGCGCGCGGCCGTCACCCCTTGCGCCTCGGCGAGCTTCACCCAGTCCACCGGCGGGTTGTCGAGCGACAACATGGAGGTCGCCGCCGGGCCGGGGTTGCCGGCCCCTGTCCGCGCCATCTCGATGTTGAGGATGCGGTAGCTGCGGTTGGCGAAGACGATGGTCAGCACGTCCAGCTTCTCGCGCGCCATCGTCCAGAGCGCCTGATTGGTGTACATGCCCGCGCCGTCGCCGGAGAGGCAGATCACTTTTCGGTCCGGCGCGGCGAGCGCCGCCCCGACCGCCAGCGGCATGCCGATGCCGATCGCCCCGCCCGTCAGCGCTAGCCAGTCGTGGGATTCGGCCCCCGCCGTCATGGAAAACACCGGCAGTCCAGCGGTGACGCCGTCGTCGGCGATGATCGAGCCGGCCGCCATGTGACGCGCCAGGGACGCGCCGACATCGGCGGGGGAGAGGACGCCCTTCGGCGCCGGAAAATCCTGTCGCGCCTGCGTCGGCCCGGCCGCAGGCGCGCCGAGCGCGTCTGCAAGCAAGGCGAGCGCCGCGCCCGCGTCCTGATCGGGCGACGCCAGCACCGCCGTCTCGCAGCCTTCGGGCACGAGCAGGCCGGGCTTGCCCGGATAGGCGAAGAACGCCGCAGGAGGCTGCGTGCCGACGAGCACCATCAGGTCCACGCCCTCCAGCTCCGCCAGCGCCATCTCGCCGAAATACGCCAGCCGGTGCGGCGCGAAGCGGCCAGCGCCGCGGGCCTGGCGCCAGATGAAGGTGTCGGTGATGACTCGGATTCCAGCCGCTTCGATCCGCCCCGCCGCCGACAGGCCCGGCTCGACCGTCGCCGATCCGTTGATGAGCAATACTGGTTTTTTTGCAGCCCTGAGGCGTGCTGCGGTCTCGGCGACGAGGCCCGCATCGGGCGCCGCCGTTTTCGGCGCAGTGACCGGGGTCGCGGGCACGCCGCCCTCGGTCCATGCGCTGTCAGCCGGCAGCAGCAGCGCCACAGGTCCGCCAGCGCCGTGCTGGCTCATGCTCCATGCTTCGCCGGCGCGCGCGCCGGCGACGGCGGCGCTTTCCACCACGCCGAGCCATACCGCATTCGGCCGGGCGAGGCCGGCGATGTCGGAGGTGAGCGGCGCGTCATACTGGAGGTGATAGGTCGCGTGATCACCGATAACGTTGACGACGGGCGAGCGCGCGCGCCGGGCGTTGTGCAGGTTGGCGCCAGCGTTGCTGAGTCCCGATCCCAGATGCAGCAGCGTCATGGCAGGCTTGCCGGCGATGCGCGCGTATCCGTCCGCAGCGCCGCTCGCCACGCCCTCAAACAGGCACAGGATCGAGCGGATCCGCGGCTCGCGGTCGAGCGCGGTCACGAGGTGCATCTCGCTGGTGCCCGGATTGGCGAAGCAGGCCTCCACGCCGCAGTCGGCCAGTGTCTTCACGAGAGCTTCGGCGCCTGTGGTCATGTCGGTATCCCTTGCGTTTCCGGGACCGACTATGGCGCGCCCAACGCGAAAAGAAACGGGCGCGGAAAGAAAGGCGGCCCGACGTCGCCATCGGGCCGCTCAGTGCGCACGGGGAGGATCAGGTCTGTCTAGTTGCCGGGGGGCAGCGGCTCCGCCGTGAACACGCCCGTCTGGGTGCGGGTTTCGCCGTCGCGGCCGGTGACGGTGCGTTCGACGGTCGCGCCGCCTTCGCCGTCACGGGTCGTGGTGCGGTCGATCTCGCGGGTCGTGCCATCGGCGAACGTGGTGTCGCGCGAATAGGTCGAGCCGTTTTCGGTCGGCGTGCGGACCGCCGTGGTGCTGCGGGTCTCGCCCTGGCGATTTGTCACAGCGCCCGTCGCAGTGATCACACCCGTCTCCGCATCGCGCGAGACCGATGAGTCGCGTTGCCGCGTCGTGCCGTCTTCGAACGTCGAGGTCGCGGAGACTGAGCGCGTGCCGTCGCCACGGGTCATCTCGCGATTGTAGTCGACGGTTCCCATGTTCTGGGTCTGGATCGTTCCCGTCGTGGTGGCGCCGTTTTCGGTGCGCGTGCGCTCGAAGTCACCCGTTTGCGTGCGTGTTTCTCCGTCACGGCCCGTCACCGTGCGCGAGGCGGAATACGTGCCCTCGCCGGTCCGTTGCGCATCGACATCGACGCTGCGCGTCGTGCCGTCGGCGTAGGTGCGGTCGCGATCGCGCGAATAGGTTCCAGCTTCGCGGTCGCGCGTGCGGGTCTCGGTGGCGGAGCCCGTGTTCCCGTTCGGGCCCGTAACTGTCGTCGAACGCGAGCGCTGGCCCTTCGTGCGCGATGTATCGCGCTGCACGGTCGCTGTGCCCCGCTGCGTCTGCACCTGCCCGGAAACGCGACGCCCGCGGGCGTCGGCGTCCGCCACGGTCACCACCGTCGATGCGCTCAGCGCGAGCGCGCCCAGCGCCAGCGTTGTTGCGAAGATTTTCATGTGAATTACCCCTGACTGATCGTCCGTCGCCCCCGTCAAACGCGTCGACCCCGGCGAACCCGTCGCGACTTTTTCGGAAATCGCGGTTAACCTGCGTCCATGCCTGCCGCCTTCGAGGTTCTTGTCGGACGCATCGAGACGCTCGCCGTCGACGCAATCGTGAACCCCGCCAACGCCCGCCTGCTGCCGGGCGGGGGAGCGGATGGCTCGATCCGGCGGGCGGCGGGGCGCGAGCTCGATCTGTTGCTGGAACAGGCCGGGGGGCTAGACGAGGGCGCCGCACTCGTCACCCCGGGGTTCCAGCTGCCTGCGCCGTGGGTTGTGCACACGGTCGCCCCGATCTGGCCGACCGGACGGTCCGAACACGACAAGCTCGCACTGCTCGCCCAATGCTACCGATCGTGCGTTGAAGCAGCGGCAAACCTGCAACTGAAATCCATCGCGTTCCCCGCGATCGGCGCCGGCGCATACGGATGGCCGATCACCCGCGCCGCCGACGTCGCCATCGCCTCCACGCGCGAGGCGACAGCGCGGTTCGCCTCTCTCGAGCGCGTGGTGTTCTGCTGCTTCACCGAAGGCGACGCCGCGATCTATCGTGCGCGGCTCTTCGCCTAGAGAGTTTCCAGGAAGCGCATCGGCGTTCCGGCGTGCGCCTCAACGACTTCGTCATCGCGCATCACCACTTGACCGCGCACGATTGTCGCCGTCGGCCAGCCCTTTGCGGTCATGCCGTCAAACGGCGTCCAGCCGGCTTTCGACGCCTGTTGTGCGTCCGTGATCGTACGCCGCGCCGCAAGATCCACGAGCGTGAGATCGGCGTCATAGCCCAACGCAAGGCGACCCTTGCCGGCGAGCTGGAACACGCGCTGTGGCGCGGCGCTGGTGAGATCGACGAAGCGCTCAAGTGTGAGGCGCCCTTCGGCCACATGCGTGAGCATCAGCGGCACGAGCGTCTGGACCCCCGGCGTGCCGGACGGCGACTGTGGGTATGGCTTGGCCTTTTCCTCGGCCGTGTGCGGCGCGTGATCCGATCCGAGCACATCGACGAGGCCATTTCGCACCGCTTCCCAGAGCGCGTCACGATGATGCGCGTCGCGGATCGGCGGGTTCTGCTGCGCCTTGCCCTTGAGGCGTTCGTACGCCTCTGGCGCGGCGAGCGAGAGATGGTTCGGCAGCACCTCGACAGTCGCCACGTCGCGATTTTGCGCCAGCAGCGGCAACTCGTCGGCGGTGGAGACGTGCAGCACGTGGATGCGCTTGCCCAGCCGCCGCGCGATCGCGAGCAGCCGGCGCGTGCAGTTGAGCGCGCTTTCGGCGTCCCGCACCTCCGGATGGCTCGTCCAGTCGCCGGGCCGCACGAGACCGGCGCGTTCCTTCATCCGGTATTCGTCTTCCGAGTGCACCGCCACACGCCGCCTCACCGCCGCGAGGATGCGCGTGACATCCTCATCCGCCTGCACCAGCAGCGAACCCGTGGACGCACCCATGAAAATCTTCACGCCACAGCACCCGGGCGCGCGCTCCATCTCGACCAGAGCATCGACATTGTCGACCGCCGCGCCGGCATAGAACGCGTGGTCGACGTGCATGCGGCCCTTCGCGCGCGTGAGCTTGTCCTCAAGGCTCGCAAGCGTGGTCGTCGCGGGATCGGTGTTGGGCATCTCGAAGACGGCGACCACGCCGCCAAGCGCTGCTGCACGCGACCCGCTCTCAAGATCTTCCTTGTAGACTTTTCCCGGTTCGCGGAAATGCACCTGCGTGTCGATCACGCCCGGCAGCACGTGCAGGCCCTTGGCGTCGATCACCGAGCCTGCGGACGCCGTGCGCAGGTCGCCGATGGCGGCGATCTTTCCGTCGCGCACGCCGACGTCGCCTTCGCCGCGTCCCGCGTGATTGACGATCACGCCGCCCCGCACGATCAGGTCGAATGCACTCATGCGAGACCTCCCTTGGCGAGGAGGTCGCGCGCGGCGGCCTCCACTGCATCCACCGTGACCTCTTCCATCAGCGAATGCTCGATCAGCGGCATATAGCCGATGCTGATCACTTCCTCGAAACTCTTCGGCCCCCGCAGCGCGCGCGTTCGCGGGCCTCGCGGCCCGTAGACCCGTTCGTCGGATGGCCCGAACAGCCCCAGCGTCGGCGCCCCGACCGTAGCCGCGATGTGCATCAGTCCGGAATCATTCCCCACGAACAGCGCGGCCCGTTCCAGCGCGGCGGCGGCGGCAAGAAGATCGAGACCGCCTGCCGCGTCGATCGCCACGATCCCGGCTGCGGAGAGCGAAGACGAAATAGTCTCGCAGATGGCCCTGTCTTCAGGCGCGCCGAGCAGCAGGACAGGCAGGCTCTTGAGCGGGCCGTCGGCGCCGACCAGCCGCCGCGCCAGGTCGGCAAAGCGCTCGGGCGGCCAGCGCTTGCCGATGAAGTTGGCGCCGGCGCCGAGCGCCAGCACCGGCCCCTCAACGCCGATCACGGCAGTCGCGCTGGTGCGGGCGGCCGCGTCGATGTGCAGGCGCGGCGCGGGCAACTGATCTCGACGCAGGAGCGCTGCGAGTTCGTCGACCTTGTGGCGCACGATCCGCGACTTGCGGTGCACGATGCGGCGGCGCGCCGCCAGACCGTAGGTGACGAGCGATCCGCGCAGGTCGATGGCGAGGTCGTAGGCGGGCCCCTTGCGCAGCGCGTTCCACAGATCGCGCCACCGGCCGGGCCGCTTGTGGAACACCTCGATCCGCTCCAGCCCCGGCAGCGCGCGGAAGAGCGTGGCGGGCAGCGGCCCGCACGCGACGACGACCGACGCTCCCGGTCGGTCCGCCAGCGCCTGCTCGAGCGCGGCGGTCGACAGAACCGCGTCGCCGATCCGGTTGGAGGTGATGAAGAGGATGCGCGCCATCGGCGCCATAAACGGCCGGTCGCCCCGCTTGCCAAGCCGGGCGCGGCGCCCATCTGTGAGGCCCATGGTCCTTTACGCCCCCGAACGTTCCATTCTTCGCGTGGCAGGCGAAGACGCCGGGGCCTTCCTCGACGCGCTGGTCACCAACGACGTCTCCCGCGCGACGGTCGATGTCCCGGTCTACGCCGGGCTGCTTTCGCCGCAGGGCAAGGTGATCGCCGACTTCATCGCCTTCCGCGCTCCCGACGGCGCGTTGCTACTGGATGTCGCGGCTTCCCGCGCCGCCGCGCTGCTACAGAAACTGAGCCTTTACCGCCTACGCCGGCGCATCGAGGTCGACGATCTCTCGGATCGTCTGCACGCCCTCGTGCGAACTGACGCGCAACCCGGATGGCTTGCTGACCCTCGGCGGCCGGATGGCGCGCTGGGCTTCCGGCAGCTGGCCGAGGCCGCGCTGGGCGCAACGGAGCCAACCACGGGCTATGAGGCGCGTCGGATCGCCGCCGGCGTCCCGGATCTCGCGGTCGACGCGGATCTCAAGGACGTATTCGCGCTTGAAGCCCTGTTCGAGGAACTCAACGGTGTCGACTTCCAGAAAGGCTGCTTCATCGGCCAGGAAAACGTGAGCCGCATGAAGCGGCGTGCGACGACCCGTCGGAAATTCTGTCGCGTCGCCTTTGAAGGCCCCGCGCCCGCGTTCGGCGCGGACGTGCGCGCCGGTCAGGTTTCGATCGGGAAAATCTGTTCAGGTATCGACGGCTGCGCCATCGCGTTCCTGCGCCTTGATCGCGCGCTCGAAGCGGGCGAGAGAAATCAGGCGCTTGTGGCGCAGGGCCTCACCCTGCGTCTTGATCCCCCGGCATGGCTCATCATGCCGGCAAGAGGAGACGACTGATGTTCGGGCAAAGCTGGACGCGTATCGGATTCGGGTTCCTCATCGCGCTGATCCTCGGCCTCTGGGCGGTGTTCAACATCGTCCAGAACGAGCGGACGACACCGTTGTGGAAGGCGATCTGGTGCGTGTTCGTTCTTTACGTGCCCTATTTCGGTTTCATCGTCTGGCTACTCTTCGGGCCGCGCGCGACCAAGAACGCCGTCCTTTGAGCGCCCGCTGCGGCTGGGTAAATCCCGCCGATCCGCTCTACTGCGCCTATCACGATGAGGAATGGGGCGTGCCCGAGCGCGATCCGCGCGCGCTATGGGAAAAGCTCGTACTCGACGGATTCCAGGCAGGCCTGGCTTGGATCACCATCCTGCGCAAACGCGAGACGCTGCGCGAAGCATTCGACGGGTTCGATCCCCTTGCTGTCGCGCGCTACGACGAAGCCCGGATAGGCCTCCTGCTGCAAAATCCCGGCATCATCCGCTCGCGCGCCAAGATCGAGTCCGCGATCGCCGGCGCCCGGGTCTGGCTCGACATGGCTGAGCGCGGCGAGGACTTCTCTGCCTACCTCTGGGGTTTTGTTGACGGCCGCCCGGTCCAGAACGCCTGGCGCGGCTACCGCGACGCTCCGACAGCCACCCCCGTCTCCGAAGCGCTCGCCAAAGACCTTAAGCGACGGGGCTTCAAGTTCTGCGGGCCGGTGATCACCTACGCCTTCATGCAGGCGGTCGGCATGGTCAACGATCATGAGGCCAGTTGTCCCCGTCACTCAGAATGCGCCGTAGCGGCTTGACGGCGGGCGGGCGGGAGCGAAGGTTACCGGCTGTAATGGACCGCCGCCGCCGGCGCCTGGTCCCCCCAAATTGAGAGAGACACCCGATGCGCGCCCTGATCCTTCTCGCCGCCGTAAGCCTCGCCCTGACCGCCTGCGTCAAGCCAGGTCAGGGATCGGCGGCCGGCGGCCGCTATGTGGACCCCTACACCTGCGAGGTCCGCAACCCGCGCGCCGGCGACCAGCCGTACGATGCGGACTGCATCAAGGCAGCGCAGCGCACCGCCGAGGCCGCCGCCAAGGCCGCTTCCCGGAAAAAATAGGCCAAAGGCGCCAGATGCGCTCACCACTGGTGACGGTCGGAACGCCGAGGGCTAGCATCGACGTTTCAGTTCCCTGTTCCGCGAGGACATTCCATTGACCGCTGTGGCCATTTCCGCGACCGGCCTTTTCACGCCGTCGCAATCAATCACCAACGAGGAGCTCGTCGTGGCGTTCAACGCCTACGTCGAGCGCTTCAACGCCGAGAATGCGACGGCGATCGTCGGGGGCGTCGTCGCGGCGCTGGCGCCGTCGAGCACCGAGTTCATCGAAAAGGCCTCAGGCATCAAGGCGCGTTACGTCGTCGACAAGACCGGCATCCTCGATCCGGAGATCATGTGTCCTCGCATTCCTGAACGGCCCAACGAAGAGATTTCGGTGATGGCGGAACTCGGGGTCGCGGCGGCGAGGGAAGCCATGACGAACGCCGGACGCGAGGGCGGCGACATCGACGCGGTGTTGTGCGCGGCGTCGAACATGCAACGCGCCTATCCGGCGATGGCGGTGGAAATACAGCACGCGCTGGGAATCGACGGCTACGCCTTCGACATGAACGTGGCGTGTTCCTCAGCGACGTTCGGCATCCAGACTGCGGCCGACTTCATCCGCGCCGGACACGCGCGCAGCGTGCTGGTGGTCAATCCCGAGATCTGCTCGGGCCACCTCAACTGGCGCGACCGAGACAGCCATTTCATTTTTGGCGACGTGGGCACTGCAGTACTCGTCGAACGCGCCGATATCGCGCCGCCCGGCTCCTGGGCGATCCTGGGCACCAAGTTGAAGACGAAGTTCTCCAACAACATCCGCAACAATTTCGGCTTTCTCAATCGCGCGGCGCCGTCCGGTGAAGGCAAGCCAGACAAGCTCTTCATCCAGGAAGGCCGCAAGGTCTTCAAGGAAGTGGTGCCGATGGTCGCCGACATGATCCTCGGGCACATGGCTGAGCTCAACCTGCAGCCTGAAGGACTTCGCCGTCTCTGGCTGCACCAGGCGAATGCGAACATGAACCGGCTGATATCCGAGCGCGTGCTCGGCCGCGAAGCGACACCGCTGGAAAGCCCGATCGTCCTCGACGAGTACGCTAACACCTCAAGCGCAGGTTCGATCATCGCCTTCCACAAGCACTCGGCTGACATGCAGACCGGCGACCGCGGCCTCATTTGCTCGTTCGGCGCGGGCTACTCAGCCGGAACGGTGTTCGTCGCCAAGGCAGCCTGACCCAAAGATAGCCACTTAACCACGCGTTTACCCGGCTGCGGCGACACTGGCGCCCGTCAGGATGTCAGATGCCAATAACCGTGCTCCCAACCGTCGCAGCAAGCCTGCATTGCGTCGCCTACAGCGGACGCATCACACCGCGCGATCTCGACGAGCTGCTGACCTGCTACGCCGGCGATAGCGGCGCGACGGCCCGGCGCGACAAACTGGTGCTGTTCCGTGAGGAGGTGGACCTTTCGGCCATCACCACCGAAACCCTCGAAAACGGGCGAGCCCGCCTTCGCGCCATCGTTGCGCAGACTGCAATGCCCATGGTTACGCGCACCGCGCTTGTCTGCCTTTCGTCGTCCCAACGAAGCAAGGTCGAAGAGTGGTTCGAGTTGGTGGCTGATCAGCAGAGACCCGTCACGAGAAAACTGTTCACCTCCGCCCGCCTTGCGGCCGAGTGGATCGGGCTAACAGCCGATGAGATAGAGGACGTGCTCCGGCATGTCGATGTTCCCGGAGCGCCCTTGGCGTCCGTCGCCTGGCAGTGCGCGCTATCAACCAGTTGAATCGATGGTCGCGCTAGACGCGCGGCGTCTTGATTTTCAGTTCGCTCACCGTGCCGGTCGCGGAGTTCATCACCAGCGAATGCGTGCGAACGTGTCCGTTCGACACCTTCACGCCATTGAGCAGCGTGCCGTTGGTGACGCCAGTGGCGGCGAAGATCGCATCCTGCGACGCCAGGTCGTGCAGCGCGTAGCGGCGCTTGAAATCAGTGACGCCCAAGCGTTCCGCGCGACCACGCTCCTCGTCATTGCGGAATACGAGCCGGCCCTGGAACTGACCGCCGACGCACTTGAGCGCCGCCGCCGCCAACACGCCCTCTGGCGCGCCGCCGGAACCGACATACATGTCGATGCCTGTCTCCGGATCGGTAGTGTAGATCACGCCCGCAACGTCACCATCTGAGATGAGCACCACGCGGCACCCGACGGCGCGCAGGGATTCAATGATCGCGGCGTGCCGGGGGCGGTCGAGAACGCAAACGCCGATTTCCTCGGGCTTCACGCCACGCGCCCTGGCGAGCTTGAGCACGTTGTCGCCAGCAGGCGCATCGAGATCGACCAAACCTTCGTCGTACCCCGGCCCGATGGCGAGCTTGTCCATGTAGGTATCCGGCGCATGCAGCAGCCCGCCGCGCGGTGCGAACGCAAGCACCGCAAGGGAGTTCGCCATCGCCTTCGCCGTGAGCGTCGTGCCCTCAAGCGGATCGAGCGCGACGTCTATCGCGGGGCCTGTTTCCTTGCCGACTTCCTCGCCGATGTAGAGCATCGGCGCCTCGTCGCGCTCGCCTTCGCCGATCACAATCCGCCCTTTCATAGGCATTTCGTTCAGCGCCGAGCGCATCGCATCGACGGCGGCCTGATCTGCGGCCTTCTCGTCTCCGCGACCCACGAGTCGCGCGGCGGCGATGGCGGCGCGCGCGGTCACCTGCGCGGCGGCGAAGGCAAGTTCATCAGTCATGATCGAGGCGGTCATATTCTCAACTCCAGGCGCGGTTGGCGCTTCTTGTTTCTTCAATGGGCATGACGCGCGGCGGCGCGGCGATCACGTCAAGGGCGCCGATCTGGCGAACGGCTGCGTCGAGCGCGCTGCGGGGGCAACGTTGCGTGGTCAGAACGATCGGAACGTCAGACCCTCCCTGCGCCGGATCCTGCAGGAAACTCTCGATCGACACACCTGCTTTCGCCAATTGATCGGCAATCGCAGCGATCACGCCGGGCTTGTCGTTAACGAGAAAGCGCACATAGAAGCGCCCCACCTCGGCGCGCGCCGCAGAGGGGTAACTTTTCAGGGCCGCAACGGGCCGTCCGAACGGCGCACGTGCAGCGCCGCCAATGATGTCCAGCAGGTCGGCCGCCACCGCAGAGGCGGTGGGGCCTGAGCCGGCGCCGCGCCCCACGAACGAGAGCCTTCCGACCGGTTCGGCGTCGACAACCACAGCGTTCAATGCGCCGCCGACGCCCGCAAGCGGATGATCAAGCGCAAGCAGGACCGGATGCACGTGCGCGCGCACGGTCTCATCGATGCGCTCGGCCTTTGCGACAAGCTTGATGCGATAGCCGAGTTTTCCGGCCATGCGGATGTCGAGCAGCGTGACCTGGTCGACACCCTCGACGTCGACGCTGGCGAAGTCCGGCGCAGCGCCGAACGATATGGCCGACAGGAGCGCGATCTTGTGCCCTGCGTCGAAGCCGCCCACGTCCATCGTCGGATCGGCCTCCGCGTAGCCGAGGCGCTGGGCGTCGGCGAGGACATCCACGAACGAACGCCCCGACGCTTCCATCTCCGTGAGAAGATAATTACAGGTGCCGTTGAGGATTCCGGAAACCGCACTCACGCGATTGCCGCCCGCGAGCCCGTCGCGCAACGCCTTGATAATCGGAATGCCGCCAGCGACCGCCGCCTCGAAGCCGATCTTCGCGCCATGCTTTTCAGCAAGCCCCGCGAGTTCGGCGCCGTGCTCGGCGAGAAGCGCCTTGTTGGCGGTGACCACATCGGCGCCGCGAGAGAGTGCGACCTCTACGGCCCGCTTGGCCGGGCCGTCGGAGCCGCCGATGAGTTCAACGAAAATGTCCACGTCCGGCGACGCGGCGAGCGCTACAGGATCGTCGAACCACTCGTACCCCGAGATATCGATGTCGCGCTTGCGCGAGCGGTAGCGCGCCGACACGGCAACCACTTTCAGGCGACCGTCGCCCAGCGGTTCCGCGCGCTGGAACAGTTGCAGCAAACCGCCGCCGACCGTGCCGAGGCCAGCGATGCCGATGCGTCGAACGCCCTGTGCGCTCATCCGGCCCTCCTGGCGTCGCTCTCGCGGCGATTGTCGGCGAGGAATTTCTTCACTGCGCGCGCCGCCTGCCGTATGCGCTGTTCGTTCTCGACAAGCGCGATGCGGACAAACCCTTCGCCATGCTCTCCGAAGCCGACGCCAGGCGCGACCGCCACGCCCGCTTCCTCGACGAGACGCTTGGAGAATTCGAGCGAGCCCATCTCCTCAAAGCCCGCCGGCAGCGGCGCCCACGCGAACATGGATGCGCGCGGGGTCGGTACGTCCCAGCCAGCCTTCTGGAAGGTGTCGATCAGCACATCGCGGCGCGTGCGGTAGATCTCGCGCATCTCTCGCACGCAGTCCTGCGGGCCGTTGAGAGCAGCGGCCGCAGCCACCTGGATCGGCGTGTATGCGCCGTAGTCGAGATAGGATTTCACCCGCGCCAGCGCGGCGATGAGGCGTGCATTGCCAAGCGCGAACCCGACCCGGAAACCGGCCATCGAGTAGGTCTTGGAAAGCGTGTTGACCTCGATCGCCACGTCCTTTGCGCCGTCCACCTGCAGGATCGACGGCGGCGGGTTGTTGTCCTCGAAGTAGATTTCCGAATAGGCCATGTCGGAGATGACGAAGATGTCGTGCTTCTTCGCGAAGGCGATCACTTCCTTGTAGTAGTCGAGATCGACCACCTGGGATGTGGGGTTGCCCGGGTAGCACACGATCATCGCCATCGGCGGCGGCACCGAGTGCGCGACCGCGCGGCCAAGTCCCGACAGATACTCTTCCGGCGAGTGCGCCTTCACGCTGCGGATCACGCCGCCGGCCATGATGAAGCCGAAGGCATGGATCGGATACGACGGGTTGGGCGCGATGATCACGTCGCCGGGCGCGGTGATCGCCTGGGCGATGTTGGCGAAGCCTTCCTTTGAGCCGAGCGTCGAGACGACCTCGGTGTCGGGGTTCAGCTTCACGCCGAAGCGGCGCTCGTAGTAGCCCGCCATGGCCTTGCGCAAGCCGGGAATGCCACGGGAGGCGGAATAGCGGTTCGTGCGCGGCTTGCGCGCCGTCTCGACGAGCTTTTCAACGATGTGCGGCGGCACCGGCAGATCGGGGTTGCCCATGCCGAAGTCGATGATGTCGTCGCCCTTGGCCCGCAGACGGGCCTTCAGCTTGTTGACCTCTTCAAAGACGTACGGCGGCAGGCGGCGAATTTTGTGGAAATCGGTTGTCATGACATCCGCTGGGAAAGGCGGGAACAGGGAAGCGCGGCTATTTCGGGCGTGCGTTTTCTACAGCCCCACGGGCTTCGCTCTCGAAGGTTGCGGCGGCGGGATCCCCGGCGGGGGCCGGCTGGGCGCGCGGAGACGCAGCGATCGATTCACCCTCGGTCAGCAGTTCCTTTTCAACTTCTCGCCACCTCGGGCCATCCTCAACGGCGGTCGCGGGATCGGGAATCGACGCGAGGTCAGGATAGCCCTGCCCAGCAAGCTCCTTCTGGCGCGCCTTGAACCACCCCGGCGTGCCTGCAAGCTCCCGCGCGGACAGGCCGGCGCCGCAGCCCGAAAGGCCCAGCATGGCGAAGCCGAAGGCGAGGAGCTGCACACGGGATGGGCGGGGCGCCAAGGCGATCTCCGGAATTGAGGGCTGGGAGCCGTCCTATACCAGCGCGCCCGATTGCGCCACCATCAGCCGCAAGTAGAACTGGAGTGACGGGCGACCGGAGAGAATCGCCCGCCGGGAGGCACATCATGGCGGACGGCGCCCCAACGGCCACGAAATCCGGCGCGAAATCCCGCGCCCGGTCCAGGACTCGCAAGGCGCGCAAGCCTTCTGGCGACGCGCCTGCGACGAATTTGCCTGCAGCGGCGCCCTCTGCGGCGCGCAATTCGCCTCCCCCCGCGGCGCATGCGCGGCCGCCCTCTCTCGCCGACGTCCTCCAGGACCAGAGCCCGGAAAGCCTGCAGGCGCTCTCGCGCAATCTCGCCGAAGCGATGACCAAGGCCAGCAACGCCTTCTCCACCGCCTTCCAGGACCAGACCAAGGACGGCAAATCCGCCATGGCGGATCCGTTCCAGGTCAATGCAACGCTGAACACCGCGTGGTCGAGCATCGCCCAGCAGCCCGAGACCCTGCGCGATGCGCACGGCTCCCTGTGGAAACGCTACCAGGACATCTGGAACGATCACGCCCGGCGCATCGCCGAAGGCTTCGACACCGCCGAGGCCCCTGCCGACGCCTCGCGCGACAAGCGATTCCGCGATCCCGAGTGGCGCAGCAATCCCGGCTACAGCCTGATGCGCGAAACCTACCTCGCCACCGCGCAATTCATCACCGATCTCGTCGAGCACGCCGAAGGCCTCGACGAACAAACGCGGCGCAAGGCTTCCTTCTTTGTAAAGCAGGCGGTGGATGCGGCCTCGCCGTCCAACTTCCTCTTCACCAACCCTGCGGCGCTCCGCGCAACGATCCAGTCGCGCGGCGAGAACCTCATCCGGGGCGCGGCGCAACTGACCGAAGATCTGAAGCGCGGCGGCGGCGTGCTGGCGATCAAGCAGACCGACCTCGACGCATTCCGCGTCGGGGAGAATATCGCCACCACGCCCGGAAAGGTCGTGTTCCGCAACCGCCTGATCGAACTCATCCAGTACACGTCGACGACGAAGACGACGTTTGAAGTCCCGTTGCTGATCTTCCCGCCGTGGATCAACAAGTTCTACATCATGGATCTACAGCCGAAGAACTCGCTCATCGCGTGGCTCGTCGGCCAGGGACACACGGTGTTTGTGGCGTCTTGGGTGAACCCGGACGCCGAACTCGCCCAGCTCGGCTTTGAAGACTATATGCGTGAAGGCGTTTTCGCCGCCGTGGACGCCGTGCAGAAGGCCGCCGATACCGAGCGCGTCAACACGGTCGGCTACTGCATCGGCGGGACGCTGCTGGCGACGACACTCGCCTTCATGGCGAAGAAAAACGATCGCCGTATCCAGAGCGCCACGTTTTTCGCGGCGCAGACGGACTTCAAGCTCGCCGGCGATCTGCTTGTTTTCGCCGATGATCCGGCCATCAACTACGTCGCTGAGCGCATCGACCAGCACGGCGGCTTCCTCGATGCGCAGGCGATGGCCGACACGTTCAACGCGTTGCGCGCCAACGATCTCGTCTGGAACTACGTGGTCGACAACTACTACATGGGCAACAAGCCCCCGCCGTTCGACCTGCTCTACTGGAATTCCGACCAGACGCGGATGCCGAAGACGCTGCATCTTTTCTATCTGCAGAAGATGTATCGCGACAACGCGCTTGCGGAGGGCAAACTCACCATCGACGGCGTGAAGATCGATCTCGGAAACGTGACGATCCCGATCTACATGCAGTCGTCCAAGGAAGACCACATCGCGCCGTTCCCGAGCGTCTATCGCGGGGCGAAACTGTTCGGCGGGCCAGTGAACTTCCTGATGGCGGGTTCGGGTCACATCGCCGGCGTCATCAACCACCCGGACGCGAAGAAGTACCAGCACTGGGTGAACGCCGCCCTGCCGGACACAGTGGAGGAATGGCAGGCCGGCGCTGTCGAGCGCCCAGGCTCCTGGTGGCCGGATTGGCACGCCTGGCTCGCGGGGATATCGGGCGACCAGGTGAAGGCTCGCGATCCCGAGAAGGGCCCCCTCCCCGTGCTCGCAGACGCACCCGGTACGTACGTGAAGATTAAGAGCGTCGACTAGCTAACGCCCTTCCGTTTTGCTTGCGCGCCCACCCAGCACGGCTATAGTGGAGGTAAGTTATGCTCAATTGAAGCATAAGAGTGGGCAGGGGCGGCGCAAGTTGCGCCCGCGGTGTCGGCCCACCATATAAATGCTCACGCGGAGCATAAAACTTCGCGGCGCAGATCAGGAGGAGCCACATGGCCCGGATCATCGACGCCCCCCTCGCCGCCACAGGTGTGTTCGAACCGCCACGCAGGAACGGCCAATGGGGCGCCCTCGACGCGGCGCAGCGGCGTGGGCTTGAGTTCAACCAGGCCGTGAAGGAAGAAACCGACCATCTCTACGAGAAGGTCGAGCACGTCATCCCGCCCGTGGAGTGGCCCGCCTACGCGCCGCTGATCGCCGCCATCAACCGGTTGAAGCGGCAGAAGAACGCCGTGATCCTGGCGCACAATTACATGACCAGCGAGATCTTCTTCTGCGTCGGCGATTTTCGCGGGGACTCCCTGCAGCTCGCCCGCGAGGCCGCGACGACCGAGGCGCAGGTGATCGTGCAGGCCGGCGTGCACTTCATGGCCGAAACCTCGAAGATCCTCTCGCCGTCAAAGAAGGTGCTGATCCCCGACATGCGCGCCGGCTGCTCGCTCGCAGCCTCGATCACGGGCGCGGACGTGCGGCTGATCAAGCAGCGCTATCCGGGCGTGCCGGTCGTCACCTACGTAAACACGTCGGCCGATGTGAAGGCCGAGAGCGACGTCACCTGCACGTCGTCCAACGCCGTGCAGGTGGTCGAGTGGGCGGCGAAGACCTGGAACACCGACCGCGTCATCATGATCCCCGACGAGTATCTCGCCAGGAACGTCGCGGCGATGACCGGCATCAAGATCATCGCATGGGCGGGGCGCTGCGAAGTGCATGAGCGCTTCAGTGCCGAGGACATCGCCGAAATCCGCGCGGCGCATCCGGGCGTTGTGGTGCTCGCGCACCCGGAATGCCCGCCCGAAGTGCTGGCCGCATCCGACTATGCAGGTTCGACCGCGGCGCTCGCGAACTACGTGACACAGAGGAGCCCGAAGAAAGTCGTGCTGCTCACCGAGTGCTCCATGTCCGACAACGTCGCAGAGGCTGCGCCGCAGACGGACTTCGTGCGCCCCTGCAATCTGTGCCCGCACATGAAACGCATCACGCTTGAGGCGATCTACGATGCGCTGCTGAACGAGCAGTTCGAGGTCACGGTGCCCGAGGACGTGCGCGTGCGCGCGAAAAAGGCGATCGACGCCATGCTGGCGCTGCCGAAAATGGCCAAGCCCCTCGATTTCGAGGTGGGCCGCCCGCTCGCAGACGTGACCGTGCTCGATGCTGCGACGTTCTGAACGACACATCGCGATCGGCCTTGCCGCGGTTCTCGCGCTCGGGGCGACAGCAGGCGTCGTTTCCGCGCAACCGCAGGCGCGCGCGGTTGCGCCGGTCATCACCGGCGCCTGGAGATTTCAGACGCGCCCATACGATGGCGATCGCGATGGCCGCGCGTGCAGCATGCGCGGCACGATGACCATAGTGCAGGGTCGCCAGTCTAGCGCCCTAACCTGCACGTTCGTCGCCACCGAAACCTGCCCGCATGGCGCATGGACCGCCGAACAGACGTGCACAGCCACGCGCACCGGCGACAAGCTCGAGATCGCGAGCACGATCAGGCGGGTGACGCCGAGCACGGTGAACTACGCGCCGGACAACTGGTCGCTCACCATCCGCACAAGCGATCTCATGGTCGGCGAATTGCGCTCCGCGGACATCGCGGACGTGCAGTTCCGGCGCGGCCCCGCCGTCACGTCCTGACCCATGGCCCAGATCGCCACCGCCCGCCTTACGCTTGAAGCACACGTGCACGGGCAAGGCCCGCGCATCTTGTTCATCGGCGGCACGGGCGCGGACCTGCGCAAGGCGCCCTCAATCTTCGACACGCCCCTCGGCGAATGCTGCGAGGTCCTGGCGTTCGATGCGCGCGGTTGCGGGCGCTCGGAGAAGCCGCAGAGGCAGCCAACGATGGCCGATTTCGCCGACGACGCCGTCGCGTTGATGGATGCGTTCGGCTGGGGCCGCGCGCACGTGGCCGGGTATTCGTTCGGCGGCATGGTCGCCCAGCACCTGGCGATCCGCCACCCGGCACGAATCGAACGCCTTGTGCTCGCCGCTACGACATCTGGCGGCGCCGGCGGTTCGTCGTTCCCGCTTCACACGCTCGGGGGCCTTTCGCCGCGTGAACACGCGATCCGCATGCTGCCGATCATGGACACGCGCATTTCGCCTGACGCGCTCGCGGATCCCGACATGGCGATGGAATCGCGCTTGAGTCTGATGATGGCGTACCATTCCCTTTTCATGAACGAACCCGGCGCGCGCGAGGGCAAGGCCCGGCAACTGACGGCGCGCGCAGCGCACGACTGCTGGGACGCCCTTCCCGGCGTGACGCACGAAGCGCTCGTCTGCGGCGGCCTGCACGACGCACAGGCGCCGCGCGAGGCGGTGAAGGCGCTGGCGCAACGCCTGCCGAACGCAACCCTGCGCTGGTATGCGGGCGGGCACGCCTTCTCGATCGAGTGCCCGGAGTTCTGGGAAGACGCCGCAGAATTCGTGGCCGGCGCATGAGTTCCGACGAAACCATCCGGTTGCCCGACGACACGGTGTTGATCGTCGGTGCAGGACTTGCGGGGCTTTTCCTTGCGCTGAAACTCGCGCCGCGGCGCGCCGTTGTCCTTTCGCCCTCCCCGATCGGCGAACGTTCGGCGAGCGCATGGGCGCAAGGCGGCCTCGCAGCCGCGCTTGGACCCGACGACGATCCCGAACTGCATGCGCGCGACACGATCGCCGCCGGCGCAGGCCTCGTCGATCCGGTGGTCGCCTCGCTGATTGCGCGCGAAGGCCCCGCGCGGGTTCTCGATCTGCTTGCGCTGGGCGTACCGTTCGACACCACGCCCGATGGCCAGCTCGCGCTGTCGCTTGAAGCGGCTCACTCGCGTCCCCGCGTGGCGCGCGTGAAGGGCGATCTCGCCGGCAAGGCGATCATGGAGGCGTTGATCGGCGCGACGCGCTCGGCCTCGAACATCACGGTGCGCGAAGGTCTGGCGATGAACGCATTGCTGCACGACGGCCGCGGCGGCGTCGGCGGGGCGCTGTGCACGGATCGCGAGCACCGTACGGTGCGCGTCGAGGCGCGCGAGACTGTGCTCGCCGTCGGCGGCGTCGGCGGGCTCTACCGCGTCACAACGAACCCAGTCTCCGCGCAGGGCGTCGCGCTGGCCGCCGCGCATCACGTCGGCGCCGTCATCTCCGATCCGGAGTTCGTCCAGTTCCATCCGACGGCCATCGACATTGCGCGCGATCCCGCGCCGCTCGCCACCGAAGCGCTCCGCGGCGATGGCGCGTTTCTTGTCGATCGCACAGGTCGCCGTTTCATGGCCGACTATGATCCCCAGGCCGATCTTGCTGCGCGCGACATTGTCGCGCGTGCGATCTACAGCGAGATCTCCGCCGGTCGCGGCGCCTTCCTGGACGCCCGCGCGGCCGTCGGCGCGCATTTCCCGGACGTGTTTCCCACGGTGTTCGCGGCGTGCATGAGCGCAGGCGTCGATCCGCGCGCCATGCCGATCCCCGTGGCGCCGGCGGCGCACTACCACATGGGCGGTGTCGCCACCGACCTGTGGGGCAAGACAAGCGCGGAAAACCTCTCAGCTGTCGGCGAATGCGCCTCGACCGGCGCGCACGGCGCGAACCGTCTGGCGTCGAACTCCCTGCTGGAAGCTGTCGTTTTCGCCTGGCGCATCGCCGAACGCCTGCGCGGTGAAGGCTGTCCGCCCGCGCGCCCGACGCACGCAACAGCAACACCTGCAACGCCGCCGGATGTTGTTGGCGTCCTGCGCCAGCGCATGAGTACGCACGCTGGCGTGGTGCGCGACGAAGCCGGCCTGTCCGAAACCGCGACATGGATCACCGATGCGATTGTCGCGCATGGTCCGGCCAATCCGCTCGTCGCCGCTCAACTCATCGTCGAGGCCGCGCTGCAGCGACACGAAAGTCGCGGCGGGCATTATCGACGGGATTTCCCCGCGCTCGGCGAAACCGCGGTGCGCACATTCATCACGACTGCGCCTGCCGTCGAAGGAGTTTCCGCGTGATACCCGACCTTCTCGTCGAACCCATCGTACGCAAGGCGCTTGAGGAAGA
The DNA here is from genome assembly GCA_964530695.1 of uncultured Caulobacteraceae bacterium. Lineage (GTDB taxonomy): Bacteria > Pseudomonadota > Alphaproteobacteria > Caulobacterales > Aquidulcibacteraceae > VFBF01. Next base: position 11,507 of record CAZGYQ010000017.1, on the reverse strand, counting down.
TCTCGGTCGCGCAGGCGATGTCACGGGTGGATTGTTGCGAGCAGACGAAACGCTTCGCGCCCGCTTCGTCACGCGCGCAGGCGGCGTCATCGCCGGACTGCAGGCCGCGCGCATCGCTGTATCTCTGGTGGATTCAAGGCTTTCATTCCGCCCGCTCGTTTCCGATGGTGCGCGCGTTGACGCGGGTGAAGCGATAGCGGAGATCGAAGGATCGGCGCCAAGCGTGCTCACAGCAGAACGCACTGCACTCAACTTTCTCACGCATCTCTCCGGCGTCGCGACGCTGACGCGCGCATTCGTTGACGCTGTCGCCGGCACGCGCGCGAAGATCGCCGCGACGCGCAAGACGTTGCCGGGACTACGCATCGTCCAGAAGGCCGCTGTTGTTTCGGGCGGCGGGACGCCTCACCGCTACGGCCTCGATGACGCGATCCTGATCAAGGACAATCACATCGCCGCATGCGGCTCGGTCAGTGAGGCGCTACAGCGCGCGAAAGACTCCGCCGGCCACATGCGCGTCATCGAAGTGGAAGTGGACAGTCTCGCACAGCTCGATGAGGCGCTTCCTCATGCCCCTCACGCCATCCTGCTCGACAACTTCTCGCTGGCCGACCTCCGCGCCGCCGTATCGCGGGCGGGAGGGCGCACAATTCTGGAGGCGAGCGGCGGCGTGTCGCTTGCGACTGTGCGGTCGATTGCGGAAACCGGGGTCGACATCATCAGCGTCGGCGCGCTGACGCACTCGGCGCCCGCACTGGACATAGGCCTCGACGCGGTCTGACCGCGAGGGTCCCGCGATCCAGACCTGGATTTTGGAATCAGGCGGTGACGTCGGCGGCGGTGGTGTCCGAAGCAACGACGTCCGGCGTCTCTGGAGCCGCGACGGGCTCCACGTCCGTGGTCTCGACCACCTCCGCCGGAGCTTCTTCTTCCGTCCGGACCTGCGCCCGCACGCGCGACGCGGCCAGGACAGCCCGCTCCTGACGGGTCGGGTTGCGGTAGAAGACGTGGGCTCCGATCCGCGTCGTCTCGACGAGGCTCGCGCTCCAGTACGGGTCAATGCTCGCCGTATGATAGTGCGTCGCCCGATGGGTCATCGGGTTCACCATGCCCAGGAGGACCTGGGATGCGATCACATTGGCTTCACGCCATGCCGCACCCCGTGGCCGCTTGGCGGCCGAGCCGTCGCAGGTGAACGAGAACTGGCATCCGGTATTGCGCTCGGAGCCCTGGTAAACCACGCCGCAGAAAGTATCCGGGTAGAGGCTCGAGCGGACACGGTTGGCGACGACCTCGGCCACAGCCATCTGGCCGTTGCGGCTCTCGCCGCGCGCCTCATAGTAGATTGCCTCGGCGAGGCATCGCTGCTCGCGCGCGCTTTTGATCGCCGGTGAATAGCTTGCGTTCTGGAACTGCTTGCCGCGAATCTTGTCGCCGCGGACCCGCGTGGCCACCGTGATCGCACGACCGCTGAAATCGCTCTGCGCGACGGTGGTCGAGGCACGCGCTCGCCAGCCATAGTCGGCAGCCTGCACAGCGAGGGTCAGTTGCGCCGTCGGTTCGGAGCCCTCCGCGCCCGGCGCCTTGATGTATTCGTTGAAAGCGACTGCGCGTGCGGACCAGTCTGCGTCTTCGCGCTGATCGTTCGCGCGCATCGCGAGTGCGGGCATGCCGCCTGCCGTGATCACGACAACTGCGGCGGCGGCAACGCCCTGTCGAAGGGCTTGCGGGTGTCGTTCGATCTCGGTCATCAGCCCCGTCCGAATCTTCCCGACAAGATTAGCAAGTCGACGCCAATACATCTTCTATTTCCTAATCGCCGCTTAACGGCCGCCCAGACTGGCCTAAATCGAGACACAAACACACAGACGTCCCGGGCCGTTCATCTTGCGGAAGACTGCCGCAAAGACCGGGCCCATTACACGCCTCGCCCCGGCCAGGCGATTCACATTTTCTTAATGCTTGCTCTGCTTCTGGGTTAATCTGTCGCACACGCAATCCATGCGAATTGCGGACCGTTCCTTGGGGGAGAAGGGCTTGCGGGCGATTTGGCGCGGCTGCGGCGACGCCCTGCCGGGCCGCCGCCATGCCCCGCTTTGGGGAGAACCGTGGCCGTGAGATCACGCCGACCGGGCGATCAGCCGCCCGTCGTCCGCCTGCCAAGCGCCGCCTGGGCCGCGGCCAGGCGCGCGATCGGGGCCCTGAACGGCGAACAGGACACGTAGTCGAGGCCGATTGTGTCGCAGTACCGGACACTGGCCGGATCGCCGCCATGCTCGCCGCAGATGCCGAGCTTGATGCCCGGGCGGCTCTTGCGTCCCGCTGCGGAGGCCATTTCGACGAGCGCGCCAACGCCCGTCTGGTCGATAGACACGAACGGGTCCTGCTCGAAAATGCCGGCGCGAAGATAGTGATCGAGAAATGCGCCCGCGTCGTCGCGACTGAGACCGAGCGTGGTTTGCGTCAGGTCGTTGGTGCCGAAGGAGAAGAACTCCGCCTCCTCGGCGATCTCGCCTGCACGCAGAGCCGCGCGCGGCAGTTCGATCATCGTGCCGACGAGATATTCAACGCGATCGCCGCTTTCCTCGAATACCGCCTGCGCGACGCCGATCACGCTTGCCTTGATGATCGCCAGTTCGCGACGCGCGAGCACGAAAGGGATCATTACCTCGACGATGGGCGCACGTCCGGTTCTCTTTTTCACCTCGATCGCGGCCTCGAAGATCGCACGCGCCTGCATCTCGTAGATTTCAGGGTACGCAATCGCGAGACGGCAACCGCGGAAGCCGAGCATCGGATTGAATTCATGCAGTGACGCCGCGCGCTTCATCAGGTCCGCAGGGGTAGCGCCAGTCGCCGCGGAGATAGCGGCCACCTCAGCCTCGTCCTTCGGCAGGAATTCATGCAGCGGTGGATCGAGCAGCCGGATCGTCACCGGCAGCCCAGCCATCACCTCGAAGAGGCCGACGAAGTCGGCGCGCTGCATCGGCAACAGTTTCGCCAGCGCAGCCACGCGTCCGGACTTTTCCTCGGCGAGGATCATCTCGACCATCACCGGCGTGCGCGCGGGATCAAAGAACATGTGTTCGGTGCGGCACAGGCCTATGCCCTCGGCGCCGAGATCGCGCGCCTGCCTCGCATCGCCCGGCCCGTCCGCGTTGGCGCGCACGCGCAGGCGCCGGAATTCATCAGCCCAGGACATGAGCGTTTCGAAATCGCCGGTGAGATCGGGTTGTACGAGTTCCGCCGCGCCGAGCATCACCTGCCCAGCCGCGCCATCGACCGTGATGACGTCGCCTTCCCTCACGGTGCGGCCGAGCGCGGCGAAGGTCTTTTCCGTTTCATTCAGGCGCAGCGACGTGACCCCGCACACGCACGGACGTCCCATGCCGCGCGCGACGACGGCTGCGTGGCTCGTCTGGCCGCCGCGGGCGGTGACCACGGCCTTTGCGGCGTGCATGCCGTGGATGTCTTTCGGGCTCGTCTCGTCACGCACGAGGATCACGGATTGTCCGCCCTTCGCGAGCTTTTCGGCTTCATCGGCGCTGAACACGACCTTGCCGACAGCGGCGCCGGGGGACGCCGGCAGGCCGGTGCAGAGAATGTCGCGCTTGTAGGAAGCGGCAATGACCGGATGAAGGATCTGGTTGAGCGAGTCCGCCTCGACGCGCAGCAGCGCCTCCTCCTTGGTGATAAGGCCTTCCTTCACCATCTCCACCGCCACCTTGATCGCCGCCGGCGCGGTTCGCTTCGCGTTGCGCGTCTGCAGCATGTAGAGGACGTCGCGCTCGACGGTGAATTCGATGTCCTGCACGTCGCGGTAGTGCGCCTCGAGCTTGCCGAAGACGGCGGTGAGCTGGGCGTACACGTCCGGCAGCGCCTCTTCGAGGGAGAGCCCCTTTTCGCGTTGCGCCTCGCGGGCGTGCCTGGTGATCGGCTTGGGCGTGCGGATGCCGGCGACGACGTCCTCGCCCTGCGCGTTGATCAGGTATTCGCCGTAGTAGCGCTTTTCGCCGGTGGCCGGATTGCGCGTGAAGGCGACGCCCGTAGCGCTGTCGTCGCCCATGTTGCCGAACACCATCGCCTGCACGTTGACGGCGGTGCCCCAGCTTTCAGGGATCTGGTGCATCTGGCGATAGAAGATCGCGCGGTCGTTCATCCAGCTGGCGAACACGGCGCCGACGGCGCCCCAGAGCTGCTCGCGCGGATCGGCGGGAAAGGGCTTGCCGAGATGCTCTTCCACCGCGCGCTTGTAGTCGACGATGACGGCCTTCCAGTCGTCCGCCGTCAGTTCGGTGTCGGACGTGTAGTCGTTCATGTCCTTCTTGGAGCCGAGGATTTCCTCGAACACGCCGTGGCCGAGGCCGAGGACGACGTCGGAATACATCTGGATAAAGCGGCGATAGCTATCGTAGGCGAAGCGTTCGTTGCCGGAGAGCTTCGCAAGGCCCGCAGCCGTCTCATCGTTGAGGCCGAGATTCAGCACCGTATCCATCATGCCCGGCATCGAGGCGCGCGCGCCGGAGCGCACGGAGACGAGCAACGGGTTGGCGGGATCGCCGAAAGCTTTGCCCGCCGATTTTTCGAGATCGGCGAGCGCCGCATTCACCTGCGTCTCGAGACCGTCGGGGTACTTCCGGCCGTTGGCGTAATAGGCGTTGCAGACTTCCGTCGTGATCGTGAAGCCGGGCGGAACGGGGAGACCCAGATTGCTCATCTCGGCGAGGTTCGCGCCCTTGCCGCCGAGCAGCGTCTTCATGGAGGCGTCGCCGCCCTTCGTACCCGCGCCGAACGAATAGACCAGTTTGTCTGCGGCCATCGGCCTTATCCTTCGATCTTCGAGAAATCGGCGACGGCGGCGAGGCTGTCGCGGATCTGGTTGAGCAGCTTGAGACGGTTGGCGCGCACGGCCTTGTCCTCGGCGTTGACGAGCACGTCGGTCATGAAGGCGTCCACCGGCGCGCGCAGGCCGGCGAGTGCGGTCATCGCCGCGGCGAAGTCTTCCTTCTCCACCGCCGCCTTCGCGGCGGGCGCGGCCTTCGCGAGCGCAGCACTGAGCGCCTTCTCGGCGGCCTCCGTCAGCAGCTTCGCATCGACGGGCGCCGCAAAGTCGATGTCCTGCAGCGCGCCCTTCTTGTCTTCCGCCGCGAGGATGTTGGCGGCGCGCTTGTAGCCGGCGAGCAGGTTCTTGCCGTCTTCGGTCTTGAGGAAAGCTTCGAGCGCTTCCACGCGTGCGACGATGCGGACGAGATCGTCGTCGCCCATTGAGAGCGCGGCATCCACAAGATCGTGATGTTTGCCCGAGTCCCGAAGCTGGACCTTCAGGCGATCGAAGCAAAAATCGCGCAGAAAGTTTGCTACTCGAAGCACTTCCCCCTCATCGCGTTGAAAAGGAGTAATCGCCCTTCCCGCCAACGTTTTAATTGAGAGACGAAGTTCGTTATCGAGGACAATTCGGATCAATCCCAGCGCCGACCTGCGTAGCCCGTAAGGATCGCTCGACCCGGTTGGCGTTTCCTCGATCGCCCAAAATGCCCCGAGTGAATCCAGCTTGTCCGCCAGCGCCACACACACCGCCACCTTGTCCGTCGGCACGCGATCATTCGGCCCCAGCGGGCGGTAGTGATCCTCGATGGCGATGGCGATGCTCAAATCACCCTCCCCCTTGCGGGGAGGGTCGGCGGCAGCGCCGCCGGGGTGGGGGGCGTTCGTGATTTTG
>CAZGYQ010000017.1:0-5778 GCA_964530695.1 uncultured Caulobacteraceae bacterium | reverse complement strand
AGATCGTGGAGATGGCCCGGCTGGCGCGCGACATGCTCTCCGACGCGCTGGAGGGGGCGCGTTCGTGATTTTGCTCGACGTGGATGACGCGCGTTGCGCTTCGTCGGCGGCGGCGCTTTGTCCTGCACGCCCCCCTCCCCGGACGCCTGCGGCGTCCGACCCTCCCCGCAAGGGGGAGGTTGCAACCTCATACAGCTGTCTTCCGATCTGGCCTTGCAGTTCAGGAAACTCGCCCACCGTCTCCGTCACGAGATCGCGCTTGCACAGCTGTGCCGCGCGGCGGACGAGATCGATATCCGCGCCGACGATCGTCGCAAGCTCCACCGCCAGCGCCTCGATGCGGCGCACCTTGTCGCCGACGCTGCCGAGCTTCTGGTGGAAGACGATCTTGTCGAGCTTGGCGATCCGTTCGGGATCTTCGAGGCCCTTGGCCTTGTCGAGGTCCCAGAAGAAGCGCGCATCGTTGAGGCGCGCGCTCAGCACCTTGGCGTTGCCGCGCGCGATTTCCTTGCCGCCGTCGCTCGCCTCGATGTTGGCGACGGTGATGAAGTGCGGCGCGAGCTTTTTCGTTTTCGGATCGCGCACCGCGAAATAGCGCTGGTGCGTGCGCATGGTGAGGCGGATGACCTCCCCCGGCAGATCGAGAAACGCCGGGTCCATGTCGCCCATCACGACGACCGGCCACTCCGACAGCCCCGCGACCTCCTCCAGCAGGCCCGCATCGTCGACGAGCTCGAGATTGCGCGCCTCGCACAGCGTCTTCGCCTCGCGCGCAATGATGGCCTTGCGCTCCTCGCGCTCCAGCACGACGAAGCGCTTCTTCAGTTCATCGCGATAGTCATCGAACCGGCGCACATCGAAACGGCCTGGCGCGTGGAAGCGATGGCCTTCGGTGGAGCGCCCGCTCGGCACGCCGTCGAGCGCGATGGCCACGGCCTCGCCGTCGAACGCGCAAAGGATGCTCTGCAACGGGCGCACCCAGTAGAGATCGCTCTCGCCCGAGCGCATGGACTTCGGCCAGGGAAACGCCTTGACGATCTCCGGAACGATCTCAGCGATCACCTCCGCAGTATCGCGCCCCTTCTTCTCGATCCTCGCGACATAGAAGTCCCCCTTCGGGTCCTTCTGCACCGCCGCCTCGTCGATCGACTTGAGACCCGCGCCGCGCAGGAAGCCTTCCAGCGCCTTCTCCGGCGCGCCGACGCGAGGGCCCTTGCGCTCCTCGCGCACATCCGGCTGCTTCGCCGGCAGCCCCTCCACCACCGCCGTAAGCCGGCGCGGCGTCGAGAACGCCTTCACCCCTTCCGGCAGGAAGCCGGCGGCGGTCAGCTTGTCCATCAGCAGCCGCTCAAGATCAGCCTCCGCACGCGCCTGCATGCGCGCGGGGATTTCCTCGGAAAAGAATTCAAGAAGCAGTTGCGGCATGGACCTGTGGGACTCGAAACGGAGGCCCCGGATTAACGACCGCAGCGCAGCATGACCAGACCCGCGCTGGACGCGGGGAGAAGGGACGCTAGGGTTGGCGCATGAGCCACGCCTTCGACTTCTACTTTTCCTTCCGCAGCCCCTATTCCTACCTCGCGACCCCGATGGTGGCGAAGCTGATGGAGCGCTACCCGATCGAGCCGCGCCTGAAGGTGGTCATGCCCATCGCCGTGCGAATTCCGGGCTTCTTCAAGCAGGTGAACCCGCTCTGGCCGCCATACCTCGCCCGCGACACGTACCGGATAAGCCAGATGCACGGCATCCCGTACCGCTGGCCCCGGCCGGACCCGGTGGTCATGGACATCTCCACCGGCGAGGTGCCCGCCGCCCAGCCCTATATCCACAGGATCTGCCGCCTCGGCGCCGCCGCGACCCGGGCCGGCAAGGGCTTCGAATTCGCCAAGCATGCGTCGCGGGCTATCTGGTCCGGCGAGGTGGAGAACTGGCACGAGGGCGACCATCTGGCGAAAGCCGCCGCCGCCGCCGGCCTCGACCTCGCCCAGATGGAGCGGACCATCGCCGATCACGCCGAGGATCTCGACGCCGAGATCACCGCCAACGAAGCCGCCCAGAAGGCCGCCGGGCACTGGGGCGTGCCCCTCTTCGTCTACAACGACGAGCCCTTCTTCGGTCAGGACCGGCTCGATCACTTGATCTGGCGCATGAAGCAGAACGGGCTCGTCGAGAGGACGTGACGTGCTGAGGGTCAGCCGCGCCTTGTTGCTCCTTGTTCTGGTGTTGGCTGGAGGCTGCACGAGGAATGGACAGACATACACAGGCTTGCTGTTTGGCGCGCGATACACCGGCGTGTTCGTCCATCGTGACGGTAGCCCGGACATTCGCATTCTCGACGACTATGACGCGCCACCTCACCTGCGCCTGTCCGCAACTATCCTGTCTGCGCTGAGAGAATCGTCTGGGACAAATATCAGCGAGGACGATCTCGCTGACCCGATCTGCATCGAATTCGATGGGGCGCTCGTGCTCGCCGGACCTCCCGGCGACCACAAGGAAATTCGGATGAAGATCGACAAGGTACGTAAGGCAATCCTCTATCGGGACGCCCCTGACAACCCAATCTGCGCTCAAAAGGACGTCCGCGAATTTCGAGGTGTGTACCTACGGGCATTTGAAACCAGCGCGCTCTTTGAACTCGGTGAGCTACCTCCTAGCGTTGAGCGTACAGAACAGAACGCACAAGGGAGGCGATCATGGCTTGTGCCCAACACTCAGTTCAGGGAGCACCTGCTGCTACAAACACATGGAACAGCACGTGCGCGGGTGGAAAACCCGCTCTGCGCCGAAGTAACGGCGTTGCTCGGGACCGATGGTCAATATGGCCACATGGGGCGGTACGACACGGAAGTTCGCGTCTTGAGACTTAGGTCAATGCGGGCGGCGCCGGCCCTGACTGAATCACGGTTGCCTGCACTGCTTGAGTGCGACAAGCCAAACCCGCCTACAAGCCAAAACCAGCAATAAATAGGGAGTCCAGATCATGTCGGAACTTGCAGGGCGCGTCGCGCTCGTGACGGGCGGCGCGCGCGGCATCGGGGCGGCGGCGGCGAAGGCGCTCGCGGACAAGGGCGCGAAAGTGCTCGTCACCGACATCATCGACGGGACCGAAACCGCCGCGAGGATCGGCGGCGCGTATTTCAGGCATGACGTCACGGTCGAGGCCGAGTGGGTTGCCGCGGTAGCGGAAGCGAAGCGCGTATTCGGCGGGCTCGACATTCTCGTGAACAACGCCGGGATCTTCGCGATCGCGCCGATCGTGGCCATGTCGCTCGAGGATTTCCGCCGCATGCAGCAGATCAACGTCGAGGGCGTGTTCCTCGGCATGAAGCACGCGATCCCCGCCATCGCAGAGCGCGCGCAGAAGTGGGACGGCGGCGGCGCCATCGTGAACCTCTCCTCGGTCGCCGGCATCAACGGTTCGGCCCTCGTCAGCGCCTATTGCGCTTCGAAGGGCGCGGTGCGGCTGATGACCAAGGCTGTCGCGCTCGAAGTCGCGCCGATGAAGATCCGCGTGAACTCCGTGCACCCCGGCATCATCGACACGGCAATGGGCTCTCAGCTCGTCGAGGATTTCGCCGCCACCGGCGCCATCGGCGGCGCCAACGAGACGCGCACGCAGCTTGCGACGCGCCATCCGCTCGGTCATTTCGGGCGCGACGTCGATGTGGCGAACATGGTCGCCTTCCTCGCCTCGGACGCGGCGGCCTTCTCGACGGGCGGGGAATATCTCGTGGACGGCGGCCTGACGGCGGGTTGAGGCGCGAGGGGTCAGCGGAGCCGTCTCGCGCGGATCGCGTCCTTGGAAATGACAACGAACCTGTCCTGCGCGCGGGCCAAGAGCCCGACGGCATGGGCAAACAGTCGTTCTTCGCGTTCTCGCCGGCTCATGCCTTCGAGGACCAGATGGATCAGCCCCGGCGGAGGTGGCAGTCGGTCACCGAAGATCAATCGCCCGAAATCAAAATCTTCGGTCATCAGGATGCGGTCTTCCGCACACGCCAAGGCCAAAACGTCCTCATCCACCGCGTTTCGCGCGGCGTCCCACACGAACAGGACGTCCGCCAACGGCGAGAAAATGGGCTCGACCAAGGTCCGGCTGACGCACTGGTCGACGAGCAGCCGGGCGGTCACACCGCAACGAAGCCGTCAGTTCGCAGATGCTCGGCGGCATAAGCCATGGCGGCGCGCACATCGGCCGCCGTCAGCGGCGGATAGCCGGCAAGCAGCTCCTCGACGGTCTCGCCGCTTGCAAGGTGATCAAGCACAGCCTCAACGGTTATGCGCGTGCCGACAATGCAGGCTTTTCCGCCCATAACCGCAGGGTCGAGTGAAATGCGTGGGTGCGACATGTCTCAGCCTACCAAATTTCGGCTCTGTGTTAAAGCGCCGCCTTGCACCTCACGCCGCCTGCCCCGCCGCCCACGCCTCGGCGCATCCCTTCGCCAGCGTCCGCACGCGGGCGATGAAGCTCTGCCGCTCGGTTGGGGAAACCACGCCGCGCGCGTCGAGCAGGTTGAAGAGGTGGCTGGCCTTCAGCGTGTAGTCGAACGCCGGCAGCACGCATTTCTCTTCGAGCAGTTTCGTCGCCTGTTTCTCGGCGTCCTCGAACCAGCGCAGCACCATCTCGGGATCGCTGAGTTCGAAGTTGAAGCGCGACTGCTGCTTCTCGTTCTCGAGGAAGATGTCGCCGTAGGTCAGCGGATAGGCGCTGTCGGGCGCGTTGAACGGCATGTCGTACACGCGGTCATAGCCGAGCACGTACATGGCGAGGCGTTCCAGGCCGTAGGTGAGTTCGCCGGAGACCGGCCGCACGTCGAGGCCGCCGACCTGCTGGAAGTAGGTGTACTGGCTCACCTCCATCCCGTCGCACCACACCTCCCAGCCGAGGCCCCAGGCGCCGACGGTGGGGTTCTCCCAGTCGTCTTCCACGAAGCGGATGTCGTGCAGCAGCGGATCGAGGCCGATGGCCTTGAGCGAGCCGAGATAGAGGTCCTGCAGGTTCGCCGGGTTCGGCTTCAGGATCACCTGGAACTGGTAATAGTGCTGGAGCCGGTTGGGGTTCTCACCATAGCGCCCGTCCTTCGGCCGCCGCGACGGCTGCACATAGGCCGCCCGCCACGGCTTGGGGCCCAGCGCGCGCAGCGTCGTCGCCGGGTGCAGCGTGCCCGCCCCCACCTGCTCGTCATAGGGCTGGAGAATCGCGCAGCCCTGCGCGGCCCAGTAGCTCTGGAGGGTGAGGATGATGTCCTGGAAACAGCGGATGGTCATGGGCGGGGCTTAATGGCCGCCGACCCCGGCGCCAAGCGGACCGGTTGCCGGTAGCAAGAGGCGCTGCTAATTTTGGGTCACTTCCGGGGGGGGGGGGGGCCTCTCATGACACATGCCACGGAGACACTGTCCGCCGCCGGAGCGCTGGCGTGGGCGTTTTCGAGCCCCGACTGGCTCGTGTTCGCGCGGGCGATCACAGCGGGTTAGCCGCGATCCTTCATCAGCCGCGCTTGATCGCGCTCCCCTACGGGAGCCAGCACGATGGAAACAAAGAGGATGTCCCGGAAACTGTGGATTGTAGATGTCATGCGCCATCGCCTAAAGTGACCAGTCGGCTCTAGAAAGTGGCGGCCGATACATCCCGGGGGGCATAGTGGCCAAGTATCACCGTGTGACGTGGCTGATGATCGCTTGCGGCGTCTTGGGCTTTGCCGCTCACTCTCTCGCCTTCATTAGAGGTGGCTCGGGAAATCTGGACACGGGGCTAAGTGGAATTTCTGCCTGAGA
>CAZGYQ010000016.1:11241-44619 GCA_964530695.1 uncultured Caulobacteraceae bacterium | reverse complement strand
CCGCTTCCCACTTAACAGTTGCCGGGTTCGGCCTCCGGCCGCCCCGGAATGACTGAGTCTGGTTTTCGCAGGGAGCGGATGTCATCGCCCACTACAACAACACTCAGTCATTCCGGACGCGCTGAAAGCGCGATCCGGAACCCAGGGGACTGGGCGAGATAGAGCGCTTGAACTCCTGGGTTCCGGCTCTGCGCAACGCTGTGCGTTGCTCCGGCCGGAATGACAGCGAGCGTGATGCGCGCGGGATCACCCCGGCGCGATCATCTGCTCCGGGCGGACCACGGCGTCGAACTCCGCTTCCGTCACGTATCCGCCGCCCACCGCTTCCTCGCGCAGGGTGGTGCCGTTCTTGTGCGCGGTCTTGGCGATTTTCGCCGCGTTGTCGTAGCCGATCTTCGGCGCGAGCGCGGTGACGAGCATGAGGCTCTTTTCCATCGCCGCCCTGATGTTGTCCTCGCGCGCCTCAATGCCGGCGACGCAGTTGTCGTTGAAGCTCACAGCCGCGTCGCCGATGAGGCGGGCGGACTGGATGAAATTGTAGATCACCACGGGCTTGAACACGTTCAGCTCGAAGTGCCCCTGGCTCGCGGCGAAACCAATCGTCGCCTGATTGCCCAGCACCTGCGCGCAGACCATCGTCAGCGCCTCAGACTGCGTCGGGTTCACCTTGCCGGGCATGATCGAGGAGCCGGGCTCGTTCTCCGGCAGCGACAGCTCGCCGAGGCCCGAGCGCGGGCCGGAACCGAGGAAGCGGATGTCGTTGGCGATCTTGAAGAGATCCATCGCCACCGCGTTCAAGGCCCCATGTGCGAACGCCAACGCGCCGTGCGAGGCCAGCGCCTCGAACTTGTTCGGCGCGGTGACGAAGGGCAGGTTGGTGATCTTCGCCACGTTCGTCGCAAACATTTCCGCAAACCCGACCGGCGCATTGAGACCCGTGCCGACGGCGGTGCCGCCCTGCGCGAGTTCGTAGAGGTCGATCATCGATTCCTCGATGCGGCGGATGCCGTTCTCGACCGCGTGCGCGTAGCCGGAAAATTCCTGGCCGAGCGTGAGGGGCGTGGCGTCCTGCGTGTGCGTGCGGCCGATCTTGATGATGTCGGCGAAGGCTTCCTGCTTCGCGGCGAGGCCGGCGGAGAGTTTCGTCAGCCCCGGCAGCGTCTCGCGCACGAGGAATTCCGCCGCCGCGATGTGCATGGCGGTCGGGAACACGTCGTTCGACGACTGGCTCATGTTGACGTGATCGTTCGGGTGCACGGGCTTCTTGGAGCCCATCACGCCGCCCAGCATCTCGATCGCGCGGTTCGAGATCACTTCGTTGGCGTTCATGTTGGTCTGGGTGCCGGAGCCCGTCTGCCAGACGCTGAGCGGGAAGTGGGCGTCGAGCTTGCCGTCGATGACTTCCTGCGCGGCCTTCACGATCGCTTCGCCGATTGTCTTGTCGAGGCGGCCCAGCTCCATGTTCGTCTCGGCGGCGGCGCGCTTGACGATGCCGAGCGCGCGCACCAGCGGCCTGGGCATCTTCTCTTCGCCGATCCTGAAGTTGCCGAGCGAGCGCTGTGCCTGCGCGCCCCAATACTTGTCGGCCTCGACGTCGATGGGGCCGAAGGTATCGGTTTCGGTGCGCTTGGTCATGGCTCTTTCCTGGATGCGTCGAACCCGCGCGCTCTAGCACGCACCGATGCGCCGTCCAACGTGGCCATGAAGCGCGGGCCCCGCCGCGAGCGTCAGGAATGAAAGCCGAGCATGTTCCAGGCGTAGAGCATGACGGCGAGGGCGATGAGCGCCATGAGCGTCGTCAGGATGCGCGCGCGTCGCCAGACCGACCAGTGGGCCTTGAGCCAGGCGAAGGCGACAGCCAGCGTCGAGAGCGCCGTGAGCGCCGCTGCGACCGCGCCCGCCCAGGCGCCGGCGGCGAACGCACCGGGCCAGTCCGAGAACACCACCCAGTCGTCGCGCGCCGCGCGCTGGAAATATCCGCCGAAGAGCGCCAGCGTGACGAGCCATGCCGCGCCCATCGCCGGCATCAGCACGCCCACGAGTCGCGCGCGCGCCCGCGGCTGCGTCGGCGCCAGCAGGCGCGAGATCCCGGAGATCAGCGCGGCGAGGGAGGCGATGACGCCGAGCAGCAGCACCGCGAAAAATCCGTCCGGCGCCGCAAACAGGCTCACCCGCGTGGCGCGGTTCACGCCATTGGCGCTGAGGTAGCGCGCGATGCGCCCGTCCTGCTCGACGAACGCGACGGTCTCGCCGGAGTCCGTGTTGCGGAAACGGTGCACGATCACGCCGCCCTGGCGGACCGCGTCGCGCGGCGCCAGCCGGCTCCCGCCGGCGCCGTTCTGAAGGATCAGTTCGCCGTTGCCGGCGACGGAAACCCCCACGGTGCAATTGATGAGGCAGAAGGCGCGTTCGCCGCTGGTGTAGGCGCGCCGGTCGACGAAGTAGGTTCCCGCGAAGCGATGAAGCGCCTCCGGTCTGGTGCGCATTGTGCCCGGCGCTGCGCCGACAGGCGCCGCGCCGCCGATGCGGTCGGCGATTGCACCTGGCAAGAGGTCGCGGAGCTCTCCGCCGGTGGCCGTGTTGGTGGCGATGAAGACGCCGAGCTTGAGGTCGGGGTAGACCGCGAGTTCGGAGTGGAAGCGCAGCGTGTCGCCGCCGTGGCCCCATGCCCGCCAGCCGCCGGGCGATCGGCTCTGCAGCATGCCGTAGGCGACCCCGTTGACGCCCGGCGCGTTGGCGAACAGCGGCTTCTCCCGCGCGAACAGGTCGACCGTCTCCGGGCGCAGCACGCCCTGACCGCCGGCCATCAGCGCGATCAGGTAACGGCCCATGTCCGCGGGCGTGGTCGACGCGGCGCCGGCCGGCGCGAACTGGACCACGTATTCGAAGGGCTGCTTCACGTATGCGCCGCCCGACCAGCGGAAGCCCTCCGATACGTCGGCCGCGAGCGCCGGAGACATGGGCGACGGCAGGCCGCGGCCCTGGACGAGCGCAGGGGAATACGGTTCGCGGAAGGTCGTGCTCTGCAGGCCCAGTGGCGTCAGGATCCGCGTTTCGACGCGATCCTCGAAGGGCTGGGCCGATACGTTCTGGACGATCGCGCCTGCCAGCGCGGTCCCGTAGTTGGAATAGACGCTGGCGACGCCCGGCGGGCGCACGCGGTGCGGGCGATGGCGCACGAGCGCGTCGATCAGCGGCACGCCGAGCGCGGGATCGGGAATGAACAGATGGCCGGCGACAAGATCCTCGAAGCCGGCGGAGTGCGTCATCAGATGACGCACGAGGATCGGCGCCGTGTATCCCTCATCCGGGATGCGCAGCTGCACGGGGAGATAATCGTTCGCAGGTTTGTCCAGATCGACCTTGCCCGCTTCGACGAGCTGCATCAGCGCGATCCAGGTGAAGGTCTTCGAGATCGACGCGATCCGGAACAGCGTGCGTTCGGGATCGACGCGGCGGCCATCTTCGCTGGCGACGCCGTATCCCTTCAGCAGCACAACGCGTCCGTCGCGGACGACGACCACGCCGACGCCGGCGATCCGCTCCGTGCGCATCGCTGTCGCGACGACGCCATCGACAAACGGTTCAAGCGCGGCGGATGCGTCGGCAGGCGCCTGGATCGCGATGGATGTTTCGGGCGACTGGGCCAGCGCGGAGGTTTCCATCCCCGCCATCGCCAACGCCGCGCCCAGAAGGTTTCCCGCCCAGCGCTTCATCTTCAGCTCCCCGCGGCCCGACCCCTCAAGGTCCGCGGGTCCGGCTTAGCAAACCGCAATGGGGCCGTCGATGCGAGGACTCCTCTGAGGCGTGCGCGGCGAGCGCTTGCTTCGGGACGGCCGGTAGGGTCTTTCTGATCGAAACAAGCCGTTGGGAGAGCGCATATGAAGGATTTCGCGGGCAAGATCGCTGTCGTGACCGGCGGCGGGACGGGCATGGGGCGCGAGCTGGTGCGCCAGCTTGTCGCTGAGGGATGCAGCGTCGCCATGTGCGACGTGTCCGCAAAGAACATGGCCGAGACCAAGCGGCTCTGCGAGGCCGACGGCGTGCCGCAGGGCGCGCGGGTCAGCGCGCATGTCGCGGATGTGTCCATCGAGGCGCAGCTCCTCAACTTCCGTGACGAGGTCGCGCGCGAACTGGAGACCGACAAGATCCATCTGCTGTTCAACAACGCCGGCGTCGGCGGCGGCGGCTCGATGTTCACGGATGCGCGCGAGAACTGGGAGCGGACGTTCAACATCTGCTGGGGCGGGGTCTATCTCGGCGTGCGCACCTTCCTGCCGATGCTGGTGAAGGCCAGCGAGGCGCACATCGTCAACACCTCAAGCGTCAACGGCTTCTACGCGTCCATCGGCCAGAATACGCCGCACACCGCCTACAGCGCCGCGAAGTTCGCGGTGAAAGGCTTCACCGAAGCGCTGATGACGGACCTCAAGGTCAACGCGCCGCACGTGAAGTGCTCGGTGGTGATGCCCGGCCATATCGGCACCGATATCGTCGCCAATTCGCGCAAGGTCATCCAGGGCACCGAGAGCGACGAACTGTCCTCCGACGACATCCGCTTCTTCCGCGCCCGCGTGAAGGCGATGGGGCAGGACGAGACGCAGCTCACCGACGAGATGATCGCCGGCCTCAGCAAGATGATGGCCGACGGTTTCCGCGACAACGCGCCGATGACGGCCGCGCAGGCCTCGAAGGTGATCCTCGACGGCGTGAAGGCCGACAAATGGCGCATCCTCGTGGGCGATGACGCGCACCGGCTCGACGAATTCGTCCGCAAGGATCCCGAGCACGCCTACGACGTGGACTTCTTCACGCTGTTTCCCTCCGCGCAGGGCGCGACCGCTTGAACGAAGCGGCGGCGAATGCAGTCAGCTGGGAAGGCAGGGGGAAGGTGCGCGCGCGCTGGCGTTCGCGCGACGTGCTGGAGATCGCTGTCGACGGCATCACCACGCAGGCGCGCTATTACAAGCCGCTGGTGTACGAGTTCTTCCGCAAGGAGTTCCGCGTGCGCCCGCGCTGGGGCGACTTCGAGATCGACATCCGCATGGAGCATCTGGGCGAGCCGCCCGGCGTCGATCTCGACAATCTCGCCAAGGCGCTGCTCGACGCCATCAAGGGCTTCGTGTTCTTCGACGATGTGCAGATCGCGCGGTTGCTGGCGGAGCGCGTAGCCGGCGAGCGCGACCGCATCCACATCGTCGTGCGCGCGCGCGAGACGGAGGCGTCCTGACTCCCGTCCCCGGATCGTCGCGAAGCGACGAGTCCGGGGTCCAAATGCGCAGGACTCGCATTCAGGCGCTCGCCGTTTCGGCGTCTTGTCTTGTGGCGTCGGAGCGAATGGACCCCGGACTCGTCGCTTCGCGAAATCCGGGGACGGGAGGGGCTACTTCTTGAAGTTGGCGAACGGCGTCGGCATCGCGGTGCCGGTGGCCTTGGCGATCAGGCGGTCCTGCTCGTCGTAGAGTTCGCCTTCGGTGAAGGCGATGGTCTTGCCCCACTTCACCACGCGCCCGACGCCGCGCAGCTTGGCGCCGTTCGCCAGTGCGGGACGCATGAAGCTCGTCTTCATTTCCAGCGTCGGCGCCACGTGGGTCATGCCGGAGGTGATCATGCAGGCCACGCTCATCACGTCGTCGAGCATGGCGCAGAGATAGCCGCCCTGGATCTGGCGCATCGGGTTGGCGAAATCCTCGCGCGCGTCGAACAGCGCCTCGATCTGCTTCTGCGCCTGATCGACGGAAATCATCTCGAAGCCGAGCAGGACCGAGCCCTTGGGCTGGCTCACGGAATTGCGGAATCGTGCGAGCAGTTCCGCGTCGGTCCGTTCCGGCTTGCTATCTGTTGTCTCGCTCACTTCTTGCGGAAGGCGTCGAGGCTGACGACGGCGCCGGCGCCGGTTGCGGCGGCCGGCTGTTCGACCGGCGCGTCGCGGGTTTCGACCGCGCTGGCTTCCTCGTCCGTCATCCGCGAGCCGGCGCCGAGCGCGTCGAACTGCAGGCCGAAGCGGACGGAGGGATCGTAGAAGCGCGTCAGCGCGGCGAAGGGCGCCACGATCGGGTAGGGCTGTCCGCCGAATTTCAGGATCACGCGGAAGCGGTCCGGGAAGACTTCGAGGTCCCAGAACTGGTGTTCGAGGACGATGGTCATCTCATCGGGGTAACGGGACTTCAGGTGATCCGGCAGCACGACGCCCGGCGCCTGCGACTTGAACGTGATGTAGAAGTGGTGGCGCCCCGGCAGGCCGCGCGCGCCGATCGCCCGCGACAGCGCCGCGCGCACGACTCCGCGCATCGCCTCCTGGGTCAGTGTGTCATATCCGATAAGATCTTCGGCCACGCCGCCCCTCCTTGGCCTTGCGCCAAAGTCGTTTCTCGAAGCCGCACCCTTACCGTGCGCCGCTGCGCAGTCAACCGGTGTTCCACCTCACGCGAATACGCCGCGTTTTCGCCAGCGCCGTGCGCGAAAAGAACGTGCGCGCAGGCGACGGATATCCCTGTGCGCGACGTGCGCGCTATACTGTCTTCGCAAGGATCGGGAAGATCAGGCGGTGGTCGCTTTCATGCCCATTCCCCCACACGTTGCACCGCCGCCGCGTCGGCGCCCTTGCTGGCGTGTGGGCGCCGCGATCGTGCGGGCGCGCTGATGGCCTCGCGCAAGCCGAAGCGCGGCTTCACTGTCGATGAGGCGGGGGAGATGGCGTGCGGTCTGCCGGGCGTCACGGAGGGAACCTCCTACGGCGCGCGCGGCTGGCGCGTGGGGAAGAAGTTCCTGATGCGCCAGAAGGAGAAGATGGACGGGGTGCTTGTCATCGGCACAGACAGCATCGACGAGCAGGAACTGCTGATCGAGCGCGATCCTGACGTCTTCTTCATCACCGACCACTACCGCGGCCATGCGGCGGTGCTCGTGCGTCTGGCGAAGGTGGCGCGCGCGGACCTCGCGGCGCTTGTGGAGCGCGCATGGCGGCGCGGCGCCACGAAGAAGCTGCAGGCGCAGCGCGATGGACCTGAACAATAAAGTCCCCGGCTTCTGTTGCCAGGCGCCGGGGGGCCCCGCCTGACGATGCTACTCGTCAGGGCTTAGAGTGGATTTTCCTCAAACCGCTTACGCGGCCAGAGCATAACCCTCAGCAGAGTTGTCGTTGGCAACTATTGCTTTATGGCCTGTAACGGGACCACCCGGGCAAAAGCATCGTCCTTCAACGTCCGTCGATCCTATTTCGGCCCCGCTCGCCATCCAACGACTGGGTGGTGACTGGTGGAGCCGCCGGGAATCGCACCCGGGTCCGATCCGCCTATCTCCGCGCGTTTATCGCCATAGCCAGGATTGCTCCGGGCGAGTCGAATATAGGCGGTGTCGGGGGCGGGGGGAAGGACCAAGAATACGGGGAGAGGCGCCGCTCCGATGACTTCTATGGCGTTGTGGAACGCGCTGAAGCGTCTGCCGAGGACGCGGGTGGCGGGGGCGCCTACGATGGCATGGAGCGTGGGCGGTCCCTACTCGCCGACCGCTGTCGGCAGGCGCAGCGTCGCGCGCAGGCCCCCGAGCGCGCTCTTCGACAGCACGACATCCCCGCCATGGCTGCGCGCCACGTCGCGGGCGATGGCGAGGCCGAGACCCACGCCCTTGGTGTTCTTCGTGCGCGTGGCGTCGAGGCGCGAGAAGGGACGAAACGCATCCTCGTACAGGTTCTCCGCGATGCCGGGGCCGTCGTCGTCGACATCGACGATCACCATCTCGTTCACGCGCCGCGCGCTCACGCGGACCTTGTCGCCATGGCTTGCGGCGTTGTCGATCAGGTTGATGAGCGCGCGTTTCACCGCGCCCGCGCGCACCGGAACGACGAGGTCGCCCGCGCGCTCGAGCGTCACGTCGCCGCCTGCGCGCGCCGCCGCCGCCACCGCGTCGGCGACGATGGCGCCGATGTCGGCGGCTTCGGGGGCTTCCGACCACTGGCCCTGCGCGAAGGTGAGATACTCGTCGAGCGTCGCCTCCATGTCGGCGAGATCCTGTTTCGCCGCATCGAGATCGGGCGAGGGCGGCATCAGCGCGAACTGCAGCTTCAGCCGCGTGAGCGGCGTGCGCAGGTCATGGCTCACGCCCGCCAGCAGCTGCCCGCGCTGGTCGACGTGTTTGCGGATGCGCCGGCGCATGTCGAAGAACGCAAGCGTCGCGCCGCGCACCTCGCGCGCGCCGCGCAGGCCGAAGACGCCGGGGTCCTCGCCGCGCCCGAACTGCTCCATCGCCGCGGCGAGCTTCTCGATCGGGCGCACCTGGTTGCGGATGAACACGATCGAGACGATCACCAGAAACGCCGTGGCGCCGAAGATCCAGAGCACGAAGAGCGGCCCCGAGCGCGCCTGCACCCGGTCGCGGAACGCCTTCACCGAAAGCACGCCCTCGGCGATCGGGATGCGCATTTTGACTTGCGTGCCGGGGCAGGTGCTGTCGTACCAGACCGCCCGTTTCAGCTCGAGTTCGAGCGCGGTGGTCAGGTACCGGTCGATGGCGGGGCCGGCCGCGTTGCAGCGGTCGATCTCGAGGGGCCCGGGCGGCTCCAGCTTGATCTCGAGGCGCAGCGGTTGCCACGCCATCGCGCGGATGGACTCAAATCGCTCCGGCGTCGGGTTGCGCTCGTACAGCAGGATGACCAGCGCCACGTCCGAGGCCACCGCCTGGCTCATGCGCTTGGACGTCGCCTCCCAGTGGTCGTTCAGGAAGACGATCGTGATGATGAGCTGCAGGATCGCCGCCGG
Organism: uncultured Caulobacteraceae bacterium; assembly: GCA_964530695.1. Lineage (GTDB taxonomy): Bacteria > Pseudomonadota > Alphaproteobacteria > Caulobacterales > Aquidulcibacteraceae > VFBF01. The sequence continues at coordinate 35,863 of CAZGYQ010000016.1, read as the reverse complement.
CGCCGCGATGATCAGCAGCGTCCGCCAGTACAGCCCCTTGGGCAGGATGTCGCGCAGGCGCCGCTTGGCCATCTAGTGCCTTTTGGGGCGCATCATACCCGGTTCGACGGCGGCGTCAGTCCAGCCGGCCGAAATCGATGACGTTGAGCATGAAGATCACGACGATGAACGTGGCGATGACGGCGATGGCGGTCATGGGCGGCCCCTCTTGGTTTCGGGCGGTGTCTAGCGGGGTTCACCCTTGCGTGCTAGCGGCGCGGCGCCATGTCGCCGCTTCGCCGCACCCTCGAGCCGTTCATCACGCCCCTTTTTCGCGCATGGTGGCGCCTTCACAGGGGGATGACGCTGGGGGTCCGGGGCGTGGCGACGGACCCGCAGGGGCGCGTGCTTCTCATCCGGCATACCTATGTGGACGGCTGGTTCTTTCCCGGCGGCGGCGTGGAGAGCGGGGAGGTCGCCGAGCATGCGCTGGCGCGGGAGATGGCGGAGGAAGGCGGCGTGGAGCCGACCGCGCCGCCGGAGCTTCTGGGCGTGTTCTCCAACGCGCCGGGGTTCCGCAACGACCACGTGCTCCTCTACCGCATCACGCAATGGCGCGCGTGCTCGACCGCCAGCGACGGCGAGATCGCCGAGCGGGGATTTTTCGCGCTGGACGCGCTTCCCGATGGCGTGAGCAAGGGCACGCTGGCCCGTCTCGACGAGATCTTCCGCGCCGCCCCGCGCGCGACGCACTGGGTTCCTTAACGGCGCTCCTCAAGCAGGCGCGTGAGGTTCGCCACGGCGATCGTGAGGCGCGCGATCTCCTGTTCGCGCAACAGGTCGATCTTTTCGTGCAGCGTCTCGATCTCAAGCTCCGCCTTCCGGTTGATCTCGTAGTCGTCGATGCTGCGGCGGCGATCGATTTCGGAAATGCGGTTCTGGCTCATCAGGATGATCGGCGCCGTGTAGGCCGCCTGGAAGGACAGCATCAGGTTGAGCAGGATGAAGGGATAGGGATCAACCCGCGCGCCGCTCACGCTGTTGAAGACGAGCCAGGTCAACAACAGCGTCGACTGGATCAGGATGAAGCGCCACGACCCGACGATCCCCGCGATCCCATCCGCAGCGCGCTCAGCGAAAGTTTCCGGCGCGACGACGGCGGTGGGCAGGGGGCGCTGTCGCGCGCGCTCGCGCAGGGCGTCGAGGTCGGCGTCTGTGGGGAAGGCCATGGCATGCTCCGCAATTCGGGTTTGCGGACAAGGCAAGCACTGCGCGGCGCGCAGCGTCAAATCCCGCGCAGCGCGCTACATCCGCTCAGCTATGCTGCGCGCGGCGGCCTCGAACGCAGCGGGGTCGTCGCCCTCGATGCGCAGGGTCAGCACGTCGCCCTTCTTGCGCGCGACGAGCCCGCCCGCGAACCGGTCCTCGCCGATCGCGCCGAAGCCCATCACCGCCGCATCGCCCAGTCCGCCGAGTATGCGGGTGCGCGGATAATCCTTTTCCAGCGCGTGCAGCGCCTCCTCGAACGTCCATGCGCCCGTGCGCGGCGGCAGCGCGCGCCTGAGATCGCGTTCGCGCTGGATGGTCGCCCGCATCTCGCGGGGGCGTCCATCGTCGCTCGGCGCCGACCAGACGCAGTCGCCGGACTCCATCGCGAAGCTGATTTCGTCGCCGCCCGTCGCGCCCAGCGCCGCGCGCGCATCGGCATCTGCGACCCCCCGACACAGATCTTGCGGCGGAACGGCGCCGCCGATCATGCCGCAGCCGGCGAGGGTAAGCGCAAATCCAAGCAGGACAACGCAGACGGCGGCTCGGCTGGTCACGCAGCGTTCTTGCGTCGCGTCGTCGTCGAGAAATCGGCCATGAGCGCTTCGGTCACCGCGCCCGGCTTGAACTTCATGCCGGCGATCTCGGCCACCGGCGTGATTTCCGCCGCGCTGCCAGTGAGAAAGACTTCGGAGAAATTCGCCAGTTCGTTCGGCCAGATCGCGCGTTCGACGACGTCGATCCCGCGTGCGCGCGCAAGCTTGATCACCGTCTGGCGCGTGAGGCCGTTGAGGAAACTGTCGGGGGTCGGCGTATGAAGCACGCCGTCCTGCACGAAGAAGATGTTGGCGCCGGTGGCTTCCGCGACCTGTCCGCGCCAGTCGAGCATCAGCGCGTCCTGGAAGCCCGCGTTCTCGGCGGCGTGCTTGGAGAGCGTGCAGATCATGTAGAGGCCGGCGGCCTTGGCCTGGCATGGCGCCGTGTGCGGCGCGGGCCGCGTCCACGGCGCCATCATCAGGCGGATGCCCTTCATCTTGTCGGGAAAGTAGTCGCCCCAGTGCCACGCCGCGATCGCCACGTTGATGAAGTTCGACTGGGCCGAGACCCCCATCTTCTCCGACCCCCGCCAGGCGAAGGCGCGGACATAGGCGCTGCCGAGACCGGACTTGTTGACCGTCTCCTGCTTGGCGCGCTCGAGTTCGTCGACGCTGTAGGGGATCTCGAAGCCCATGAGCCGGGCGGACTTGTGCAGCCGCTCGCTGTGGTCCCGGCTCAGGAAGATCGACCCGTCATAGGCCCGTTCGCCCTCGAAGACGGTCGAAGCATAGTGCAGCCCATGGGTAAGAACATGCGCGTTTGCGTCCCGCCACGGCACGAATTCACCGTTTTTCCAGATCCAGCCGTCGCGATCATGGTAGGGAGCTTCGCTCATCGGGATTCTCCGTGCGCTCTTGAGCTTGCGCGTTTCCGCGACCATTCTCGCGCGGCGCCATGGCTGTCAACCCGAAGCACACGCTGCCCCGCCCGGTGGAGACGCCCGGCCCGGAAGGCAGGCTCTATCTCCGCGAGGATGAGCTCGACCGGGCCGCTGAGCTCGTGTTCCGGGCGGCGCGCCAGTTCTGGCGGGCGGCGGAAGGGCCGCTGGGGGACCAGGAGCTCGGCCCCGCCCACTACCGGGCGCTGGCGGCGATCCGGCGCGACGAAGGGTTGTCCGTGAAGACGCTCCAGACCCGCCTCGGCGTGCGCAAGCAGAGCCTGCAGCGCGTGCTCAACGAACTTGAGGCCGCGCACATGCTCGCGCGCGCGCCTGGGCAACGGGATCGCCGCGAGCGGCTGGTGACGCTGACCGATGCAGGCCGCGAGGCCGAACGCGCCGCAAGCGCCGCCTTGCGCGAGCGTCTCGGCCAGGTGTTTCGTCTGGCGGGCGCAGATGCCGTGGCGGGGGCCCGCGCCGTGCTCGCGGCGCTCGCGGAATCCGGCGAGGAAGGGAAATGAGCATGACGACCGGCGCCGCCGCCATCGACGCGCTGCACCGCGCCGCGCACATACTCGTCGTCGACGACGACGACCGGATCCGGGAATTGCTCAAGAAGTACCTCGTGAGCTGCGGCGCCCGCGTCTCCGCCGCGGCGCACGCGGAGGCGGCGCGCAAGCTTCTCGCTTCGTTCGATTTCGACCTGCTCATCATCGACGTGATGATGCCGAAGGAGGACGGGTTTTCCCTGCTCGAAAGCGTCCGCAAGGGATCAAACGTGCCGATCCTCCTGCTCACGGCGCGCGGATTGCCCGAGGATCGCATCAAGGGGCTCGGCCTCGGCGCCGACGACTATGTGCCCAAGCCTTTCGAGCCTGCGGAGCTTGCGCTGCGGGTGAACAACATTCTTCGCCGCACCGTGGCGCGCGGCGGCGACGGGCCTGCGGAAGTGCGTTTCGGTCCGCACGCCTTTCACATGGGTCGCGGCGAACTGACCTGCGACGGCGTGGCTGTCCGTCTCACCGAGGCCGAGGCCATGCTGCTGAAAATTCTCGCGGCGCGCGGCGGGGAAACGGTGACGCGCGAGGAACTGGCGCGACGCACCAGCGCGGGTCTCGAGCGCAGCGTGGATGTGCAGGTCACGCGTCTTCGCCGCAAACTTGAAGCCGATCCCCGCGCGCCCATATTTCTCCAGACAGTGCGCGGAATCGGCTACAGGCTGGCGGTGGACTGAGACTTCAATCCGCCCCCCGGCCCCAGGCGCGGATTTCCGCAACGAAGGCGTCGGGCTTTTCCATCGCCGCGAAGTGTCCGCCGTCGGGCATTTCGGACCAGCGCACCAGGTTGTAGGCGCGCTCGGCCCAGCTGCGCGGCGGCGCCGAAAAGATGCGCTCGCCGGGGAAATTCGCGAACGCCGTCGGCGTCTCGCAGCGTTGCCCGGCCTTGAGTTCGACGCCGCCTTCCTCGAAACGCGCGCGGTAGTACCAGACGCTGGTGGCGATCGAGTCGGTCGCGAGATAGATCATCACGTTCGTGAGCAGCTGGTCCCTGGAATAGACCCGCTCGATGTCGCCATGGTCGGCGAGGTCCGACCAGCCGTGGAATTTTTCAAGAATCCAGGCAGCCGTGCCGACGGGTGAATCCATCAGTGCGTGCGCCAGTGTCTGAGGCTTGGTGGACTGTTCCTGGAAATAGGCGCCCTCGGCCTGCATGGCTGCGCCCATCCGCGCGAGCCAACTTCCTTCTTCGTCCGTGGCGGGGATCGGCGGCGCGGGGCGCAACGCCAGCATGTTGAGGTGGATGCCACGGCATGCGCCGCCGGTGGCCGGCCCGTGATCCAGACCGATCGCGGAGGTGACAAGCGAGCCCCAGTCGCCGCCCTGCGCGAGGTATGACCGGTACCCAAGCACCTCGGTCATAAGCGTGTTGAACAGCCGCGCCGTCGCGCGCTGACCGAGTGGACGCTTTGGCTTTCCGGAAAACCCGTAGCCCGGCAGGGACGGGATCACGAGGTCGAACGCGTCCTCCGCCGTGCCGCCGAAACGCGACGGGAAGGCGAGCTTGTCGATCACGCCCCAGAACTCATAGTGCGAGCCGGGCCAGCCATGGGTGATCAGCAGCGGCCGCCTGCCGTTCGCCTCGCCGACGACATGCACGAAATGAACATCGAGGTTCTCGATGGTCGCAATGAACTGGGGGCGCCGGTTGAGATCGGCTTCCTGCGCGCGCCAGTCGAAGCCGTCGACCCAGTAGGCGCAGATCTCGCGCAACCAGGCGGTGTTGACGCCGCGCGACCACGCGGCGCCTTCGTCGTCGGGCGCCGGGAACCACGGATAAGCGCGCACGCGTGCGGCGATGGCGTCGAGTTTCGATTGCGGGACGGCGACGGTGAAGGGCTTCATGCGGGGAGATTGCAGCCGCGGCGCCCCGCTGTCGATGGCGCCGCAGCGGCAGACTTTTGACTCAGCAAGGAACGCGCGGTAACGGCGGCGCATGTCGGGACATCGCCTCATCATGGTCGCGCTGGCGGCCGCAAGCCTCTTCCTGTCGGGATGCGACAGGTTGGGGATCGACGCGCCGAAGGCTCCGGCGAAGCAGGCCGCGGTGGCGGAAAAGCCCGCGCCGGAAGTCGGTACGCTGGAATGGGCTGCGAGCGGGCCGTGGCGCCTCGACCCCGAGCGCGATCGCTGGCGCCATCCTGTCGAGACACTGAAATTCTACGGCCTGGCGCCCGGGATGACGGTGCTTGAAGTCTACCCCGGACGCGGATGGTACACGAGCGTGCTGGCCCCGTACCTGGCGAAGAACAACGGACGCCTCATCGCCGCATCCTTCGATCCCGCCAGCGCCACGGACGCCCAGAAGCAGACGCTCGACCAGTTTCGCGCGACATTTCTCGACAAGCCCGAAATCTTTGGCGCGGTCACGATGAGCACGCTCTCTCCCCGCAGCGCGGGCGTGGCGGAGGAAAATTCCGTCGACCTGGTCATCGTCTCGCGCAACATCCACACGCTCCTGGGAGAAGGGTACGCGGAGAAAGCGTTCGCGGATTTCTACAAGGCGTTGAAGCCCGGCGGCATTCTCGGCATCGAGCAGCATCGCGCGCGCTCGACCGGTTTGCAGGATCCGCAGGCGTCGAACGGATACGTGCAGGAAGCATTCGTGAAGATGCTCGCAGAGGAGGCGGGTTTTGAATTCGTGGGCTCCTCGGAAATCAATGGCAATCCGCGCGACGACCGTGACCACCCCTTTGGCGTCTGGACGCTGCCGCCGACGCTGCGCACCGCCCCGCTCGGACAAGACGCCGATCCGCATTTCGATACCGCGCCCTACCGCGCCATAGGCGAAAGCGACCGCATGACGCTGAAATTCCGCAAGCCCGGCGCGCCGACGGCGCCGACGGACGCCGCTGCGCCGCCCGCAGCGCCGGTGGAGAAGCAGAAAAAGTGACCCGGAACATGCTGCTCGGCGCGTTGGCGGTCTTCGCCGCCGCCATCGCGACGCTCGCCGTCGCCCAGGAACGTCGCGACGTTGCGGGCCGTTTCGACTACTATCTGCTGGCGCTGTCGTGGAGCCCGACCTATTGCGCCGATGCGGGCGGTCGCGATCCCGCGCAGTGTGGTCGCGATCGGCGCTACGGCTTCGTCGTCCACGGACTCTGGCCGCAACACGAACGCGGCTGGCCCGCCAACTGCGCCAGCGCACAACCGCTCGACGTGCCCGCGCCGCTCAAGCGCTCCATGCTGGACATCATGCCGAGCCCACGGCTCGTCGAGCACGAATGGGACGATCACGGCGTGTGCTCCGGCCTCACGCCGCTGGCCTTTTTCGGCCTGACGCGGCGCGTCTACCAAAAGGTCGTGGTTCCGCCGGCTTACCGGGCGCCTGATGGCACGCTCATGGTCACGGGCACCGATGTGGAGACGGCGTTTGTCAACGCCAATCCCGGCCTGAAGCGCGACATGATCGCCGTGCAGTGCGACCGCACGCGCCTCAAGGAAGTGCGGATCTGCACGACGAAGGCGGGCGCGTTCCGTTCCTGCGGTCGCGACGTGCGCGATCGCTGCGGGCCGGAACGCGTCGCCATGCCTCCTGTGCGCGGCGCGCGCTGAAATCCTCACCCGCGAAGCAGGCGAGGGCGTTCGCTCACGCCGCGGCTTTGGCCTTCTGAACGATCTCCTGCGCTTCGCGACCTGTCAGTTCCGCCATGTGCGCGAACTGGGCTTCATATGTGCCCAGGCCCTGCGTGATCGACCTCAGGTCGGTGATCAGGTCGTGGCGATCCGCCTGCGGAAGGTATGCCTCGATCCGGTCCCAGCCCGGCCAGCCTTCGCGCGCGTCAAACCCGAGAATCTGCCCGCGACGACTGGAGAGCATCGAATTGATCTTCGAGGTCGCGGTATTCGGCGCGTAGATCGTGATCTTCTCCACCGGCTCCAGAAGGATGGGCTCGCATTGCGGCAACCCTTCGCTCATGGCGATGCGGCCGGCCGTGCGAAAGGCGATTTCCGAGCTGTCGACCGCGTGCGCGCTGCCGTCGGTGAGCGTCACCGAAAGATCGACCACCGGAAACCCGAGCGGGCCTTTTTCAAGCCCGTCGCGCACCCCCGCCTCGACGGCGGGGATGTACTGGCGCGGCACCACGCCGCCGTGGATCTTCTCGGTGAACTCGAAGCCCGATGACCGCGGCCGCGCGGCGATCTCGACCACCACGTCGCCGAACTGGCCGTGGCCGCCGGACTGCTTCTTGTGGCGTCCGCGCACCGTCGCGCCCTTGCGGATTGTTTCCTTGTAGGCGCTCTTCGGCCGCGACGTGGTCACCGCAACGCCGTAGCGGCGTTTCATGCGGTCGAGCGCGATGCGCAGGTGCACTTCGCCCTGACCCTCAAGAACGAGCTCGTGGGTTTCCGGGTTCATCGCGAACGTCAGCGTCGGATCTTCCTCGGCGAGCTTTGCCATGGACTGCGACAGGCGCACATCGTCCTTGCGGTCCTGCGGCGCGATCGCCAGCGCATAGACGCCGAACCGTTTCGGCGGCGTGCTGTCGGCGGCCTGCGGGCGGCCTTCGGCGCTGAGGAAATCGCCCGGCCGCGCGCCTTCCATGCGGCCGACCGCGACGACCTCGCCGATCTCGGCCATGCTCGCCTTCTTCTGCGCAGCGCCCGTCATGTGCACGACGCCTGAGGCGCGCAGTTTTTCCCCGTCGGGACGCAACAGGTCTGCGCCGTCCGCCACGGCGCCGCCGAAGGCGCGAGCGAAGCTCTGCTTGCCGGCCTGGCCCGCGTGAGAAGTCTTGAACACGAAAAGACCTGCCCCCGAAACGCCGAGGCGCTTCTGCGCGGCGTCAGGCGCAGGCGTGTCATGGCGCAGCGCCTTGAGCAGGCGATTGACGCCGCCGTCGGCCTGCGCTGAGCCGAGAAACACCGGTGCGATGAGCACGTCATGCATTTCGCGCACGAGATCGGTGAACACCGCGTCCATGCTCGGCGTCTGATCGGAGAGGAGCTGCTCCATCAAATCATCGTCGTAGTCGGCGAGTTTCTCCAGCATTGTGAACCGCGCTTCGTGCTCGCGGTCGAGAATGTCCTTCGGAATGTCGATGCGCTCGGATGGCTTGCCCGTCCGGTAGACGTAGGCGCGTTCCAGCGCGAGATCGACGTAGCCAGTGGCCTTCTCGTTTTCCCAGATCGGGATCTGGCGCGCCACCAGCGGGATGCTGCTCACCGCCTGCAACGCCTCAAGGAGATCGCGCAGGCGTCCGCGCGCCGTGTCCATCTTGTTGACGAAGAGCAGGCGGGGGACCCCGAGACGGTCGAGCTCCAGAAGCGTCGGCTGCAGCAGGATGGCCTTGTCGGGATCGGGATCGCACACGACCACGGCAAGATCGACTGCGGATAGCGTGTGGTCGAGTTCGCCGGCGAACTCCGTGGAGCCGGGCAGATCGATGAGCGCGTAGCGGTCGCCGTCGTGAGTGAAGCTTGCGATCGACACTTCGACCGATTGTCCGCGCGCGCGCGCCTCGGGGCTCGCATCGCCCACCGTGTTGCCTGCCAGGACCGCGCCCTGGCGTTCGATGGCGCCGGCCGAGAACAGCAACGCTTCCATGAGCGTCGTCTTGCCGGCGCCGTTCGGTCCTACGAGCGCGACCGCTCTCGCGGCCGCAGATTTGCCTTTCGCCATGATTTGCTCCTCACCGCGCCCCGCGCAGTGGGTCGTCGAGGCGCATTTTTGGCGCGTGCAACCGCCCGCGCAAATACAAGGTCACGCCGGTTTCGGGTTTCGCGCAAGAGGTAAATGCGCGCGCCCGGCCTGCGGCATACGCTTGCAGGGCGTTTCAAGTTGTCGCGCGTGCACGCGGTGGTTCCGATGACGCATGGACGTGCAGACTTCCGCAACGAGGACCATGATTGCGGCCGGCCTGCTTGGCGTGCTGGTCGTCGTGTCGCACGTCTTCCCGCCGGGGCTGATCGGCGTGTGCGGTTTGGCTGTTGCGGCGGCGGCGTGCGGCGTGGGCTCGCTTGAGGTCGCCGTCACGGCCGCGGTCTGGGGCCTCGCGCTGCTCATGTTCGGACCCGCGGGGGCCGGTTGTCTCATTCTGGCGCAGGGCTTCGTCTCATTGTCGGTCGCGCTCGCGCCGCGCACGCAATCCCCGGCACAGTCGCTTATGGGCGTTGTCGCCATCGCGGCCGTCGTCGCCGTCTCGGGCGCGCCCCTGATCGAGATGCTGCTCGGCGCGGGCGGAAGGACGACAGCCGAGTTTGTCTGCATCCTCGCCATCGGCGCGCCGGGGCTGCTGCTCGGACGCCTCGCGTCCCTTGCAGTCGGCGCGGAGCGGTTTGAAGCGGTGCGGTTGGCCTCGCTGGGGCCGCTGTTTCTGGGAGTGGTGGTTGCGGCGAAAGTCTCGGGACTGAATGGCGTGGCGGCGGCGCTTTCAATCGGCTGGCTCGCGACGCCGTTGATTGCGCTTTTGTTCGCACCTGCACCATTTGCAGGTCAGGTGAAGACCGTGTTCGGCGTGCTGGCGGCGGGTCTGGTCGCCCTGATCGCCATGGGCGCGGTCGCGGTGACCGGAAACCTTCCGTTAACCATGATCGCCGGCGCGGCGGCGGGCGTCGCCGCGCTCAGGGTGCATGCGCCTGCTGCGGCCCAGGCGGCGGGCGCGCGCGCCTGGGCGCCGGTCGCCGAGGCCCTGGCCGCCGGGAAATCCCGCGGTCAGAGGCTTTACGGCGTGAAGTCCGGCCAGCCGCGGTCCTTGTCCGAGACGAACTCGATCGGAATGGGCCACTCGAGCGCGAGGCCGGGATCGTCGAAACGGACGCCGCGCTCTGAGCCGGGCGCGTAGGGCTGGCTGACCATATAGGTGATCTCGGTATTGTCCTCGAGCGACAGGAACCCGTGCGCGAAACCCGGGGGGAGATAGAGCAACCGCCGTTCGGAGGGGTCGAGGACGTGGTGCTCGGACTGCCCGAATGTAGGACTTCCCGGACGCATGTCGACGAGCATTTCGTAGGCCCGTCCCGCAATGCAGCGCACGAGCTTGGCCTCCGCGTGTCCGCCGGTCTGCCAGTGCAACCCCTTCAACGTGCCCTTTCTGGGGGAATAGTTGGTGTTCATCTGGGGAAAGGAGGTCTCCATTCCGTGCGCCTCGAACTCACCTGCGCAGAAAACGCGGGCGAAAAACCCCCGGTCATCACCGCGTTTCTCGAGATCGAGCAGCCAGACTCCGTCCAGCCGACCCCTGTTGAAGATCATTGAATGCTCCTGGCGCCGCCGCTCGCCCTCGCGGCGGCGGATGGCACGGTACTGGCAAGCATCGTGCTCGGATAGGTTGCGCCGATTTGGCACATCAGCGCCGGCCGTTTCGCTCCCGCCGCGAAATCTTCGGAGATTTCTGCTGCAGGCGCGAAGGGACGTGATATTAGCTGGGGCCGTCGCTATGACGCCTCTGTAATCATTCGGCGCCGCGGGCGCCCAGAGCAGAAAGCGGGAAGACCATGAAAGTCCTCGTCACGGGCATCGACGGCTACATCGGCGCCATCCTGGGGCCATACCTGATGGAACGCGGCCTCGACGTGACGGGCTTCGACACCGGCTACTATCGTCAGGGCTGGCTCTACCCGATGGGCGGTCCGCGCCCCGGGATCATCACCAAGGACCTGCGCGAGGTGACCGCCAGGGATCTTGAGGGTTATGACGCCGTCTGCCACCTGGCGGAGCTCTCCAACGACCCGATCGGCCAGCAGGACCCGGGCCTCACCCACGAGATCAACCACGGCGGATCGGTCCGCATCGCGCAAGCCGCGAAGGACGCCGGCGTCTCCCGCTTCGTCTACACCTCTTCGTGCAGCGTCTATGGCGCCAACCCGCCGGACGCCGAGTTCGTCGATGAAACCTCTCCGACCTCTCCGCTCACCGCCTATGCGGAGTGCAAGGCCAAGGTCGAGCGGGATGTGATCCCGATGGCGGACGCGAATTTCGCGCCGTGCTTCCTGCGCAACGCGACAGCCTATGGCGCGAGCCCGCGCCAGCGCTTCGACATCGTGCTCAACGATTTCGCCGGCCTCGCCTGGACCACGAAGGCGATCAAGCTGAACAGCGACGGCTCGGCATGGCGCCCGCTTGTGCACATCGAGGACATCAGCCAGGCGATCTACCTCGCGCTGAAAGCCCCCAAGGATGTCATCTCCGGACAGGTGTTCAACGTCGGCAGCTCGGAGCAGAACTATCGCGCGATCGAGATCGCGAAGGCTGTGAAAGACGAATTCGAAGGCTGCACGCTCGACGTCGGCGCGACCTCCGTCGACAACCGCAGCTACCGGGTGAATTTCGACAAGATCGGCAAGCTCCTGCCGGAGTTCCAGTGCCAGTGGACCGCGCAGAAGGGCGCCCGCCAGATGCGCGAGATGTTCGAACGCATCGGCCTGACGGAGGAAGTGTTCCGCTCCGAGCCCTACACCCGCCTCAAGATGCTGATGAAGCACCGCAAGACAGGCCTGCTGAACGACAAGCTCTACTGGCAGTACGGCTGAGCGCGCGTCACGCAGTTGGTCGGGGAGACAAGACATGATCATCGTTGACAGGGCTCTTGCCGCGCGCGCCGCCGAAGGCCGTCCGGTGCGGGTAGGGATCGTCGGCGCCGGCGTGATGAGCAAGGCGGTCACCCGCCAGATCAAGCGCAAGGTTCCGGGCATGCAGGTAGTCGCGATCGCGAACCGCCGCATCGAGCCGGCGATCGAGGCGTTCGAGGCGGCGGGGTACGGCGCTCCGGTGGTCTGCGACACGAAAGCGGCCATCACGCGTGCGATCGAGAGCGGTCGTCCGGCGGTGACGCTCAATCACATCGCGCTCGCCCAGGCCGACGGAATCGACGTGATCGTGGAAGCCACCGGCGCATTTGAACACGCCGCGCAAGCCGTCTCCGCGGCGATCGAGGCAGGCAAGCACGTCGTGCTCGTGAACGCCGAACTCGACGGCACGGTCGGTCCGGTCCTCAAGGCGAAGGCCGATCGCGCTGGCGTCTGCTACACGGCCGCCGACGGCGACCAGCCGGGCGTGCAGATGAACCTTGTGCGCCACGTGCGGGGCATGGGCATGCGCGTGGTGCTCTGCGGCAACATCAAGGGCCTGCAGGATCGTTATCGCACGCCGGAAACGCAGCGCGCGTTTGCGGAGAAGTGGGGCCTCAAGCCCTACATGGTCACGTCCTTCGCGGACGGCTCCAAGATTTCGTTCGAACAGACGGTCATCGCGAACGGCATGGGCATGCGCGTCGCGAAACGCGGCATGGTCGGCCCTGACTTCTCGAGCGGCGACGTGACCAGGCCGCTCGTGCGCATCGAGGAATCGCTGCCGTTGCTCGGTCCGCACATCGATCCCAACGGCCCGGGGATCGTCGACTACGTCGTCGGCGCGAGCCCGGGTCCCGGCATCTTTGTTTATGCGATCGAGGACGACCCGCAGGACAAGAAGCACCTGGCCTACATGAAGATGGGCGACGGTCCGTATTATTGTTTCTACGTGCCGTACCACCTGTGCCACCTTGAGGTCCCCAGCTCCATCGCGCGCGCGGTATTGTTCAAGGACGCGACGCTTGCGCCGATCGGCGCGCCGAGCGTGGGCGTCATCACCGGGGCCAAGCGCGACCTGAAGGCGGGCGAAGAGATCGATCCGGTCGGCGGCTTCATGACCTACGGCATGTGCGAGAACTACGACACGATCGAAGCGGAACGCCTGCTGCCGATCGGCCTCGCCGAGGGTTGCATCCTGAAGCGTGACATCGCCAAGGACGCCGTCGTCACCCTGGAGGACGTCGAGCTTCCGGCCGATCGCCTGATCGATCGCCTGTATCGCGAACAAGCGGCCATGTTTGGCATGCGTGTTGCGGCGGAGTGAGCATGAAAGTCGTTCTGTTCGCCGGTGGTTTCGGCACCCGTCTGTCGGAAGAAACCGCAATCCGCCCCAAGCCGATGGTGGATGTGGGCCCGCGCCCGATCCTCTGGCACATCATGAAGATCTATGCCGCGCACGGGCTGACGGACTTCGTCATCCTCGGCGGCTACAAGGTCGACTTTATCCGCAACTGGCTGATCACTTATCGCCAGAGCGTGACCGACTTCGAGATCGATTTCGCGACGGGCGAAGTGAAGTACTTCCCCCGCAACGCCGAGCCGTGGAAGGTCACTGTGCTCGACACGGGCCTCGACACGATGACCGGCGGCCGCCTGAAGCGCGCGCGCGAGGTCATCGGCGACGAAACCTTCTGCCTGACGTACGGCGACGGCGTCAGCGATGTGAACATCACCGAACTGATCGACTTCCACAGGAAGTCCGGGGCCACCGCCACTGTGACCGCGGTCTATCCGCCGGGCCGCTTCGGCGTGCTTGGATTGACCGAGGGCAGCGACCTTGTGACGACCTTCCGCGAGAAGGACGCCAAGGACGAGGGCCTGATCAACGGGGGCTTTTTCGTCTGCGAACCGGCCGTGTTCGACACCATCGACGGCGATGAAACGGTCTGGGAGCAGGAGCCCATGAACCGCATCGTCCACGCCGGCGGCCTGGCGGCGTACCGTCATCGCGGTTTCTGGCAGAGCATGGACACGCTGCGCGACAAGGCCGTGCTCGACAAGATGTGGGACAGCGGCAAGGCGCCGTGGAAGATTTGGAAAGACTGACATGAAAACGGCACTTGTCTGCGGCGCTGGCGGATTTATCGGCGGCCATCTTGTGAAGCGTCTGAAGCGGGAAGGCTTCTGGGTGCGCGGCGTGGACCTGAAGTTCCACGAGTACAGCGAAACCGAGGCTGACGATTTCGTGATCGCCGACCTGCGCGATCCCTATACCGTGCGCAACGTGATCGACCGGCGCTTCGACGAGGTCTATCAGCTCGCCGCCGACATGGGCGGCGCCGGCTTCATCTTCACCGGCGAAAACGACGCCGACATCATGCACAATTCGGCGACGATCAACCTGAACGTCCTCGATACGGCCTGGAAGCGCAACATCAAGCGCGTCTTCTATTCATCCTCGGCGTGCATGTATCCGGCCTACAACCAGGAAGACCCGGACAACCCGAACTGCGCCGAGGACAGCGCCTATCCGGCCGCGCCCGACAGCGAATACGGTTGGGAGAAGCTCTTCTCCGAACGCCTCTACCTGACCTATGGCCGCCGCCGCGACATGGATACGCGGGTCGCGCGCTACCACAACATTTTCGGGCCGCAGGGAACCTGGGACGGCGGTCGCGAGAAGGCGCCGGCGGCGCTCTGCCGCAAGATCGCCAAGGCCAAGCCGGTCGACACCATCGACATGTGGGGCGACGGCCTGCAGACCCGTTCATTCCTTTACGTGGACGAATGCGTTGAGGGCACGATCCGTCTGACGCGCTCGGGCGTCACCGTGCCGGTGAACATCGGCTCCGACGAGATGGTCTCGATCAACGGCCTGGCCGGCATTATTGCTGACATCGCCGGCAAGAAGATCGACATCAACCACATTCCGGGACCGCAGGGCGTGCGCGGTCGGAACTCGGACAATCGGCTCATCAAGGAAATGCTGGGCTGGGCGCCGTCGCAGCCGCTGCGTTCGGGTCTCGAGAAGAGCTACGAGTGGATCGAAAAACAGGTGATGCGCAACGCGGCGTGAAGGCCGGCATTCTTGACTTCCCCTCACGGGGTACATTGATTGCAAGACGGTTATCTGCGCGACATGTAGGTCGCTGGGCGACTTCAAATGTCAGTCAGGGGAAATTCGATGGCGGACCGCGTGTCCTGTCGCCGGGATCGGCGAATTCCGGTGGCGGGGCCGCAGATCACCGACGAGGAAGTGGCGCTCGTCGCGGATGCGGCGCGCAATGGCTGGTACGAGAACGCCAACACCTACATCAGCCAGTTTGAGCGCCTGATGGCGGACTACTGCGGCGTGAAGTACGCGATAGCGGTTTCGCACGCCACGTCCGCCATCCATCTTGCACTGGCAACGCTTGGCGTGAAGGCAGGCGACGAAGTCATCGCCCCGGATATCACCTGGATTGCGTCGGTCGCTCCGATCTACCAGACGGGCGCGGAAGCGGTCCTGGTCGATATCAAGGAAGACACTTGGTGCATCGATCCCGCCGCCATCGAACGCGCGATCACGCCGCGCACGAAGGCCATTCTCGGCGTCGATCTCTATGGGTCCATGTGTGACTGGCCCGCCATCGAGGAAATGGCGCGGGCGCGCGGCATCATGGTTGTGGAGGACGCCGCGGAGGCGCTGGGGTCCAGCCTTGGCGGCAAACGCGCAGGCGCCTTTGGCGACATTTCGGTGCTCAGTTTCCACGGCTCGAAGACCGTCACGACAGGCGAAGGCGGCATGCTGCTGACGAACGACGAGGCGTTGTATCGCCGCGCGCTCTTCCTTCGCGATCACGGCCGGACGAACGTCCAGGGCCGCTACCAGATGTTCTTCAACACGGAAATCGCGTTCAAGTACAAGATGAGCGCGATGCAGGCGGCGCTGGGCGTCGGCCAGATGAAGCGCATCGACGCGCTCATCGAACACAAGCGCAACACCTTTGAGTGGTACCGCAAGCGTCTGTCCGGACTGAACGGCGTTTCCATCAATGTCGAGCCGCCGAACGTCTTCAACTGTTTCTGGATGCCGACGATCGTGCTCGATCCGAGCCTTGGGGTGACGCGCAACGACCTCATGGAAGGTCTCGACGCGCGCGGGGTCGATTCGCGCCCGTTCTTCACGCCGCTGACCGACATGCCGGCGTTCGCCGAACAGGCCGCGGCGCAGCGCTTTGCAAAGGCCAACGTCGTCGGCAAGCGGCTCGCCCCGTACGCGGTGAATCTGCCTTCGAGCGCGCTGACGACGGAAGAGGACGTCGACTACGTCTGCGAGGCGATCCAGGATATCCTGCGTGAAGGTCTGGCGGCGGAACAGGCGATCGCCAGCTGATTGGCGGCCGCGCGTTCCGCACAGCGTTTTGGCGCGCCGGATGTTGTGCGTGTGGCGGCATTTGGCGGTTTCGCCGGCAGACGAGGCGCGTTCATGACGGGTAAACAGCGCACGCTGAAGCGCGCCCAAATCCGTTTCAGCCGGGTCGGCGCTCCGGATTCTCGCTCACCCAGGCTGTGGCGGGTGTTGTCGTTTGCGGCCTGCGTTTTCGCAGCGGCCTGTCTCGATGCTTCGCCCCAGCAAGTCGGGGCCCACGTGGCGAGCGGGTTCCAGGTGGAGACCTTCGCCCGCGGGCTCGCCTATCCGTGGGCGCTGGCCATTCTGCCTGACGGACGCATGCTCGTGACGGAGCGCGAAGGGCGACTGCGCATCGTGTCGGCCGAAGGCGTCGTGTCGGAACCGCTTGCGGGCGTGCCGGTCGTGGACAGCGGTGCGTACAGCGGTCTGCTCGACATCGAGGCGCACCCGCGCTTTCGCGACAACCATCTTGTCTTCTTCGCGTTCTCTGAACCGCGGCCGCGCGGGTCCGCCATCGCTGTCGCGCGGGCAGTGCTTGCAGAGGGCGCGCTGACGCAGGTCGAGGTCATCTTCCGACAGACGCCGGGCTACGAATACGCCGTGCACAATGGATCGCGGCTTGCGTTCGGGCCGGACGGCGCGCTCTACGTGACGCTCGGCGACCGCAATCGTTCCAGCATGGCCCAGGACCTGGACGGTCATGGCGGCAAGATCGTGCGAATCAGCGCGGCAGGGACGGCGATGCCGGACAATCCCTACGTCGGGCGCGCCGATGCGCGGCCGGAGGTCTGGGCCCTCGGGCTTCGCAACGCGCAAGGACTGGATTTCGAGCCGGGCTCGAACCGTCTCTGGGCCGTGGACCACGGCCCCAACGATGGCGACGAACTGAACATCGTCACCCGTGGCGGCAACTTCGGCTGGCCGCTGGTGTCGTCGGGCGAGCTGGAGCGTGATGAACGGCCGACGCGGGAGCTGCAGGCGCGCACGGCGACGCAAATGCCCGCGACCATCGCCCCGGTCCGGACCTGGACGCCGGCGATCGCCCCGTCTGGCATCACGTTTTACACGGGGCGCAGGTTTCCAGACTGGCGCGGGGACCTGTTCGTCGGCGCACTTGCCGGAAAAGCCCTCATACATCTGAAGGTGCGCGCCGGGCGCGTCGTGTCCGAAGAACGACTTCTGACGACGTTCGACGAACGAATCCGCGATGTGCAAGAGGGGCCTGACGGGCTGATCTATGTGCTGACCGACAATGCGGAAGGCCGCATCCTGCGCCTTTCGCCGACAGCGCGCTGACCGCTCCGCGGCCCGGCGCTTGCATGTCGATGTGGCGTTTGCATTTCGTTTGCCTTGCCTTGCCTGCCGATGCCCGGGGCCATGGCTGGAATCGACCCGCGCTGCTAGACACGCGCGCAACTGAAGATCGGGATAACGCGCGCATGGCCTCGCTGTCGAAACTCATGTCGATCGCCGCGGAGCCGCGCGCCTGGGCGCCGCTTCGTCACGGCGTCGCCGCGACCATGGATCACAAGCACGCGCTGGACCGGTTCCAGTTCAAGTCGGTGGTCGACGTCGGAGCCAACAAAGGGCAGTTCGCAGCGTTCGCGATGGCGATGTGGCCCGACGCGAAGCTCTATTGCTTTGAGCCGCTGCCGGGACCCCGCGCGAAGTTGACCGCCGTGACCGCCGGCCGTGCGCAGATATTCGATTGCGCGCTCGGCGTCGAAGACGGTCTGGCGGACATGCATATCGCCAGCCGAGACGATTCCTCATCGCTTCTGCCGCTGGGCGAGAAGCAGAAGAGCCTCTTCAACATGACCGAGAGCGGCGCGCTGCGGGTGGCGGTGCGTCGTCTGGACGCCTGCGTTCCTGCGGCGATCCTCGTGCGGCCATCGCTCCTCAAGATCGACGTGCAGGGCTTTGAACTTCAGGTGCTGAACGGCGCGACCGACACGTTGTCGGCGGTCGATGTCGTCTACGCGGAACTGTCGCTTGTCGAACTCTACAAGGGGCAGGCGCTCGCCAACGAGGTGATTGCGTTGCTCGAAGCCCGCGGCCTCGCGCTCGCGGGCGTTTTCAACCAGTCGCTGGGCGAGGGCGGAGAGGCTGTGCAGGCCGACTTCCTGTTTACGCGGCGGGCGTAGGCGCAGACCCTGGCTGTGCGCGATCCCTTTGCGGGGCGTCGGTACAACGGCTATGACCCGGCAGGGCGGCGCCAGGCTGCCGAAACCCCCCGGCGAATGATGACCGAGCACGATCAGACCTTTGTCGGCGGACGCAGCGCGCGGTCGCCGTCGCTCTGGCGTGCGCACGCTGTGTGGGCGCTCCTGCTTCTGGCGCTGGTCGCGCTGATCATCTGGGGCGGGCTGGTGGCGCAGGATCCGTTGCAGCCGTTCATCCAGAGCGACAAGACGCGCCACATCCTGGCGTTCGGTTGCCTTGGGTTCGCGGCGTCGCTTCACCCGCGCCACGGATTCCGGTTGGCGGGAGTCATTGGCGTCGCGGGGTTCGGCGTCGCGCTGGAAGTCCTGCAGGAGGTCTTCGGTCCGGGGCGCGAGATGTCGCTGAAAGATCTCTTTTTCAGCACCGTCGGCACGTTTGCGGGTTTTGGCGTCGGCGCGGCGTTGACCTTGGCGTTCGCTCCGACGCAATCGCGCTGAAACGTCAGCGGGTTGCGGGCCTCAGGTCGGGGCGCGCCGCGGCGACGGGCTTCGTTTTCGCTGGCTCCGCCGCCGTCGCGGGGGCTTTCCAGGGCAGGACGCCCAGCCACATGATCAACGGAAACGCGCTCAGGTTCACGTTTCGCGGCGCGAAGAAGTACTCGATGTGGCACGCGAGCATCACGAAGCCGAGGCGCCGATCCTGCCGGAACGCCCAGATGGTGCCCAGCACAAGCATCATGTTGAGCGCGAGGCCGAAAATCAGGCCGAACTCGGCGAAATTCTTCAGATAGCCATTGTGGATCGGCAGGCCCAGAAGGGTCTTGCCGGACTGCTGCATTCCGCGGCCCGTGAGCGGCGTTGCGGTCATGTCCTGCAACGCGACAGCCCAGGTCTCGTCACGGCCGACGAAACCGCTGCCCACGCCGCGCAGCGGGTTGTTGGCCATGAAGATCTTGTTGGCGACGAAGTCCGTCGCGCGGTCCAGCATCTGCGGCGAAAGCAGGAGGAGCAGGCAGGTGGCCACCGCGCCCGCGGCGCCGATCGCGATGAGCCGCGGCCCCAGTCCCTTCTGTCCCCACATCTCGACGCCGCCGACCACCACCAGCACCGCCAGCAGGGCGCCGCGCGCCTGCACCTGGATGAGGCAGAAAATGGCCAGCGCGTACCCGAACCAGCGCAGGGAGGGCGATTTGACGAACGCGATCAGCATGACCGCGCCGGCCAGAAGCTCGCCGCCGTAGTTCGGATGGAGACCCCAGAACAGGGAGCGGTCCCAGATCTTGATCGGGAAAAACTGGAGGTGAATCGCCGAGGCGATCAGGAAGATGAACGCCAACGGGGACGCGGCCCGTCCGAAGTCCTCAAAGCTCATGCGGCGCGCCATCAGGTCGAACCCGATGAAGGAGATCAGGAACTGGACCGTGAGCTGAAACACCTCGACGTTGAATTGCGGATTGGGTCGAAGCACCAGCGTCGCGAGCTGGGTGACGTAGGCCCCCAGCAGCATGGCGGAAATGAACATCGCCGGGCCGGACAGCTTGAGATTGTGCTTGCGCATGAGCACCAGCCCACAACCCAGCAGGACAAGGCCGAACAGGATCTGCGTCGCCCGGTAGGGAAACTGCATCAGGCCGGCGACGGTGATCAATTCGCCCTGCGGCCCCAGGAACACGTGAACCATGTAGGGCGTGAAGAAGAAGAACAGGACGATCCAGGGGGAATTGTCCCAGGTGAGGGCCTTGGGCACGGCTGTTCTCCTCTGCGCGACCTTTGAGGCGGCGCGTATCCATCTGATCGCTCGCGCGGTGCATGTATCGCGCCAGCCGCCATGGTGAACAAGCCCGCGGTTTGCGCGTCCCGCGGCGAAATGGCGGCCCCGTCTGGTCCGTTGTTTGCGAGGCGCGCGGCGTGTTACCTCCGGGCCTTCGGTCGATAGTGGAAAATTTCATGGACGCGCAGCAGATCAACGCCGGGCCCGCCGCCACGCAGGCCAGGCTCCCGTATCCAACGGTCGCCAGAAAGCTGCGGGTCATCACGCTCGCGCGAAACGAGGAGCGTGACCTGCCGCTCTGCTTTTCCTGCATACCGGACGGCATCAAGGTCACGGTGATCGACTCGGGCAGTTCGGACTCCACGCCGGACATCGCCCGCGCCGCAGGGGCGGACGTCGTGTTCCACGAGTTCACCGGCTTTGCGAACCAGCGCAACTTCGGGCTTGCCGAAGCCGGCGTCACCGAACCATGGGCGCTCTTCATCGATGCGGACGAAGTCTACACGCGCGAATTCTGGGAGTGGGCGGAAAAGTGGCTCGCGGACGATCCGCCGGTCGATTTCGTCTACATCTCGCAATACATGGCGCTCGACGGCTACATCCTCAAGCACGCGCCGGCCTATCCGCTGTGGCACCCGCGTCTCGTGCGCACCGGATCGCCGAAGTTCGTGCAGGGCGATGCCGGCATGCACAGCGAGAGCATCCGGACGGACCTGCGCTGCATTAATCTCGATATTCCCTACATCCACTACTGGCAGAGCGGCTCGATGAAGGGCTGGGCGGAAAAGCACCTGCGCCTGGCGGTGGAGGACGTGGCGTCGACGAACACGACCGAGGGCAAGAAGACCGTGCGCGCGCGCATCAACCGCATGCTCGGCGATGGATTCATCAAGGTCGTCGGGCGCTTCTTCTATCACTATCTGCTTTGCGGCGGCTTCATGGACGGCCGCGCGGGATTCCGGTTCAGCGTGATGTACTCGTGGTACGAGATGTCGAAGTGGATGCTGCGCGACGGGCCTTGCGAATATCCGGTGGTTGTTCCGCCCGCAAACGTCATCCGTCGCTCGAAGTGATGGTCCCGAAATCGCCGCCACAGTTGCGCGGTTGAGGAGACCGAACGGTCCATGCTGCGGTTCCTGTCCTACGCCACACTGTCGCAGCTCGCGATCATAGCAAGCCAGCTCGTGCTTCTGCCGTTGCAGATCCACTCCTGGGGGCATGACATCGTCGCGCTCTGGCTGTCGACGCTTGCGCTCACCGGCATTCTCAACGTGTCGGACCTCGGTTTGCGCAACGCGGGATTTGCCGCGCTCGCCGCGAACGCCCCGCCGGAACGCTTCTCCACCCTGTGGACGATCATGCGCGGCCACATGGCGCTGGCCACGCTCGCGGTGCTCGCGGTGGTGGCTGCGTGGCTTGCGCCGAGGGCTGGAGCGGAGGGTTCGCTCTTTCTCTTCGTGCTCGCGCTGGCCGCGACCGCGGAGGTGTTTCTCGGGCTGCGCGTCACGTTCATGGAAGCGAAGGGCCTGATCGCTCCCGCAGAGGCCCTGTTTTTCGCCATGGCCGGGTCGCGGGTCGTGATCGCGGCCGCGCTCATCGGGTTCTTCAACGCGGGCCCGCTCCTGATTTCCCTTGTCTGGCTTCTCTCGGCTGTGGGCGCCGTGTGCGCGCAGAGCCTGTTCCGGTTCGTGCGCGAGACCTCGCCCGCGTTCGGGAACTGGAAGCTGGTGGATGTCGCGACCGCTTACCGTGACGCTGCATGGTCAGCAGCGACGCCGCTCGTGCAGTGGGCGCAGGTGCAGGCGCCAGTCATCGCGCTTTCAGTGTTCGCCGCGCCTGCTCTGGTCTCGTCCTTCGTCGCCATACGGGCCCTGTTCGGCACCATGCGAAGCATACTGCAGCACGTGAGCCGGCTTGCCTCGATCAAGTTCGGCGACTGGGCGCGCGAGAAGGGCGAAGGTCGCGCGAACGCGCTGCTTTTGCTCGTCGGTGCTTTCGCCGCCTGGATTGCGCTTGGCTTCGGCCTCGCCCTGTTTGCCGAGAGCTTCACGATCACCGGCAAGCTGTTCGATCTGCCGCGGGACAACAATGTGCGCATCATCGCGTTTGCGGTGACCTTTTCCACGATCCTTTCTGTGCACAGCCTCTTCACGCTCTCGCTCGCAAGGTTCGGCCGCTTCGCGCTGACCGGCATCGCCAACTACGCCTACTTCGGCGTGATCGCTCTCACCTGTCTGCTCGCGGCGACTCTCGGCAGCATGCCGGTCCTGCTGGGAGGGCTGGTGTTTGCGGACGCCGGCCTTCTCCTTCTTGTCGTCGGAGTGACGATGCGCCGCGAGAAGGAGCCCGCCCAGCAACGCGCGCGCATGACCTTCTTTCTGGCGGTGGCGTCTTGCCTCGCTGTGGCGACCGTCTGCTGGCGCCTGTTCATGAGCCTTGAGGTTCACGAGAATTACTGGCGTCTGGCGGCGGCGGAAGCGATGGCCTGCGCGATCTGGTTGCTGGTCGGTGGATTGCTGTGGCTTCGCGCGGGGTCGGCGTTGCGCGGCCTGCTGGCGCCAGCCGCCGCCGTTCCCTGAGATCAGCGCGACGCGGTCAGCATCTCGATGGCGTCGACAAATCTCGCGCTGTCGAATGCGGGCGTGGCCGCAAGCGCGCCGGCGCGCATCCGTCGCCAGAGGGGCTCGTCTTCCGCAAGATGCAGCATGGCCTGCGACCACGAGGCGGCGTCGTTGGTCGGCAGCGTGAAGCCGGACACGAAATCCCGCGTGATCAGGTCGCGCGCGCCGCATACATCGGACAGCACCGCCGGCAGGCCCACGCACGCGGCTTCGCCCACGACGTTGCCGAACGGCTCCATGACGCTCGGCAGGAACAGATAGAGCGCGCGGCCCATATGCGCGACGACTTCCGGCTGGTTGGCCCAGGGAACGAACGTGATGCGCTGCAGCACGCCGCGCTCCTCGGCGATGCGCTTCACGGCGCCTTCCTCGGGGCCGGAGCCGATCATCACGAGCGGGCGAGGATCGCCCTCCGCCTTTGCGACGTAGTCCGCATACGCGCTCACGAAGCCTGTCGGGTTTTTCTGTTCGAGGAGCCGCGCCACGAAGAGGAACGGACGGTCGCGGAATGCGATTTCCTCCTTTGGCGCGTAAGATGAGATGCGCTTCACGGATCCGGTGTCGTAGCCTTCGGCGATCGGTCCCTTGAGGCCGAGGTAGCGCAGATAGGCCGTGGTGCCTGTCGTCGCGCTGATGGCGCCGGTGTAAGGACCATAGAAGAACGACTTGATCCACTCGGCGAAGGCGCGACGTGGTTTGTCTTCAAAGCGCGAGTCCTGCATGATGAACACGTGCGCACCCAGAAGGCGAAGGAGCCACGCGCTGACAAGAATGTAGGGGCGCTCGTAGTGGCAGAGAAACCACGCGCCGATGCCGCGCCCGATGCGCAGGCCGACCAGCGTGGTGATGACAGATAGCCCATCAAGGAAGGGCGAGCGGCGCGCCTTGCTCAGCGTGACGCTTTCGAATTTCCGTTCCGGCGTCCAGGACCAGTCGTACTCGTGCGATTGCCCAAATAGCTCAACGCCAAGCAGGGCCGGGAACTTCTCCGCAACATCGTTCAGCCGGTCGACATGCTGCGGGCCGAACGTGTCCCACAGGACGGCGATCTTCTTCGGGTTCTTCGCGCGATCGGCTTCAGAAGAGGTCAACGAAGCGCTCCATGGCGTTCTCGGCGTCGATTTCGGCGCTGTGAGGTCCGGTGCTGCTTGCGAACCTGCGTTCCATCAGCCACTGGCTTGCGATCGCCTTGAAATCCGCGTCCTGCGAGATGACGAGATTGGGCGCGCCGAGGTGGTCTTCGCCGATGCAGCCGCGGTCGATCGTGATCACCGGAACGCCGCGCGCGCGCGCCTCAGCGAGCACGAGCGGCTGGCCCTCGACCTTGTAGCGCGTCGGGAAGACAAAGAAGTCGATGTCGGTGAAGAACTGCGCCTTGTTCTCCGGCGTGGTCACCGGAATCCACTTCAGCCTATCGGGGTGACGCGCGACGGCCTCCCTGATCCGTGCGTCGAGCGTGGGATCGGTAGTCCCGCCGGCCAGCTGCGCGTGTGCATCGACACCGGAGGCCACGAGATGCTCGAACAGGTCGAGGAATTCGCCGCTGCCTTTTTCCCAGGTCAGATTGCTGAGGTGGCCCAGCGTGATCTTCGCACCCTTGGGCAGGCGATCCGGTTCAACGCGCGGAAACAGGATTTCGTTCTTCAGCACGGTCGTGCCGATGAGGCCGCGCACGTCCTGGGCGTAGCGTTCGAGAAACTGTTGTTCCATGCAGCCGCACAGCATCACGTGCACGCCGGATTTCTCGATGGCGCGCAGGATCTGAGCGATCATCGGGTCGCGCTCGTAGACGTACACGAAGGTGTGGTGGTGCAGGATCGTCCGGTAACCGAGCCGGTCGGCGACCATGGCGAGAAACAGCATGTAGATCTTGCCGGCGCCGGCGTCG
>CAZGYQ010000016.1:0-11141 GCA_964530695.1 uncultured Caulobacteraceae bacterium | reverse complement strand
GCCGGCCACGTGCGTGATCGTGAGGTTGACGGTGGCGATGGTCTTGCCGCGCGCATCGAGCGCGGCTTTGACGCGCGATGTCACGACGCCCATGCCGACCATCGGCGGCGCGAGGCCTCCGACGATGATGACGCGCGGCTGCGAAGCCTGTGTCATCGCGTGCGGCCCAGCGCTGCTTCAAAAACGGTCTCGAAGCGGTCGGCGACGCGCGTGAGCACGAAGTTCCGCTCCGCATAGGCGCGTCCGGCCGCACCGGCGCTTGCGCCGTCCCGCAGCAGGCGATCGGCTGCGGCGACCCAGCCGGCGACATCTTCCGGTTCGCACACCAGTCCGCAGCGCTCGGCGGCGATGGTCTTGGCCGCGAGGTTGGCCTGCGGCGCGGCGAGCAGCACAGGCCGGCCGGCGCAGAGATAGCTCAACACCTTCGACGGCACGGAAAATTCGCCAGCATCGCGTTCGATCACCGCCGCGAGCACGTCGGCCGATGCGAGCACTTCCGCGAACCTGTCGAACGGCTGCAGCGGCAAGAGGCGCAGGTTGTCCAGGCCTTCGGCGGCCTTCGCCGCTTCAAGGCGCGAAACGCCAACGCCGGCGGCGACGACCACGACGACGACATCAGGCGCGCCGCGATAGCGTCGCGCCAGTTCGATGAGCAGATCAGGATTGTGCTTGAGGCCGAGCGTGCCCGTGTACATCACCACAGTCTTGCCCGTGAGGCCGTGTTCGGCGGCCCACGCGTTCGCCTTCGGCATGAGCGGTATCTGGTCGATCGCGCCCCAGTTCGGGATCACATGGAGCTTCGCCGGATCGACGCCCCAGGCGCGGGTCTGCGGCGCGAAGTCTTCGGTGATGAGAATGACGGCGTCCGCGTCGCGCATCTGCGCGCGTTCGAGCGCGATGTAATAGAGGCCGACGCCGGCGCCGACGACGGGGATCTTCTTGGAGAGGATCTTCGATACCGCGATGCTGTAGAAATCCTGACACCAATAGATGAAGCGCGCGCCGACACGCCGCGCCGCGCGATGAATGTAGACCTGCGATTCGGTCGGCGTGTTGCCGGACACCACGATCTGCGGACGCGCAGCGAGGATGGCGTCCGCCGCTGCGCGGCCGTAGTCGAGATCCTGGAAGCGCCGCTTGGCGAAAGACGTCTTGGAATAGGCCGCGCCGATGCCGATGGCGGCGAACGATAGCGTCTCGGGGTCGCCGGCGGCGCGTTCCAGCGCGCCCTTTGGACCGGCGTCGCCCTCAAAATAGGCGTGCGTGATCCGGTGACCGCGGGCGGCGAGCACGCGCGAAAGCTCGGCTTGAAACGGGTGGCCGGCGTAGTCGTGCAGGAAAATCTTTGACGGGTTCACATTGGCCCTCGGGCTGAGTGTCGCCTGCCTTCAGGGGCGGCGATCGGCGGAGGGAAGTAAGCAAGAGTCGTGCTTGCCGCCCATGCCATCCCGCGGCGGCAAACTGGCGCGCGACGTCCCGGATCAGACCGCGCCTTCGCCCTTCAGCACGGCGAGCGGCGTGCGCAGCAGGATTTCCGCGTCCTGGGCGTACGACCAGGTTTCGACATAGAGACGGTCCAGTTCGATGCGGCGGGTATAGGTCGTCGAGCTTCGGCCGCTGACCTGCCACAGGCCGGTGATGCCCGGACGGACGAGCAGGTAGAACCGGCGGTCCTTGCCATAGCGGTCCAGTTCAGAGCGGACGATCGGACGCGGTCCGATGATGCTCATTTCGCCGAAGAGCACGTTCCAGAGTTGCGGGAGCTCGTCGAGGCTCGTCTTGCGGATGAACCGGCCAACCAAGGTGACCCGCGGATCGTCGCTGAGCTTCTGCGTTGCGATCCACTCCTTCTCGGCTTCCGGATTGGCGGCGAGATGGGCGGCGAGAACCTCGTCGCCATTGCGCACCATGGAGCGGAATTTCCAGCACTTGAATATCCGGCCATGCCGGCCGATCCGCTTGTGCCCGTAAATCGCTGAGCCGCCATCTTGCGCCCAGATCAGAAGCGCGACCGTCAGAAGCGCCGGCGAGAGCACAAGAAGGCCTGCAAGAGAGCTGATGACGTCGAAAGCACGCTTCCAGAAGCCATTGGCTTTCTGGACCGTCGCAATGAGCGCCCGGTCGGTGATGACATGCTCGCGCGCGCTGACGCGGCTGCCGTCCGCACGGGAGCGTCGACGCGCGCCATGAGGCCCAGATTGGGCCGATTCTACTGTTTTGGCGGCTTCAGCGCCCATGGTCGAACCCCAACTTTCGAGACGTAAACGCTTTCTTACCAATGGCATGCGACTGTTTCGCAATGCAACAGCAATTATTGTGCAACGCAAAAAATGTCGCTGCATCAGGAGAGGCGTCCGCCGTCTTCCTGTCATGCCAATAATCCATGTGAGCGCTGTCGGTCGGCGGCCGGATCGCGTTTTTGGCGCTGTCTCCCCGGACCGGGCCGGATTCCAGAACGGAGGCTGCTTGCGACGCGATCGATCACGCAAGACCCGGCGCCGCGGCGTCTGGCGTGTCGGCGCGGCCATCGGAGCCATCGCCTACAGCCTGGCGGTCTGGGCGGCGCTCTTTCAGGGGGTCCCGCGGGTGGTCGCCTGGATCGGCGAGCGGCGGGCAGCGGCGCACGAGCGCGCGCACGCACCCGCGCCGCCGCCAAATACCCCGTGACAGCGTCGTAGATTGACGGGCGCCGCAGCCTTTGGTCTCTGGACCGCGCATGAGGCTGGCGACCTTGCGCGGCCGGCCGGGGTGGCGGGCCCGGACGCAAAAAGGCGCCCCGGTCATGCGGTGAGCTGCAGATTCAGCGTGCGCAACGCCCGCGAATCGAGAGTGATCGGTACGCATGACACGGGTTCCGCTTCCCCAATGGTCGGCGCGCATGGCGGCGGGCCGGCGCGTCTACGCCATCGGCGACATCCACGGCCGGGCGGACCTGCTGGGTTCGTTGCTTGTGCAGATCGAGCGCGACATAGAACGTCACCTGGCGCCGGGCATGACCCCAACGCTCGTATTCCTTGGCGACTATGTCGATTGCGGTCTTGAAACCCGGGCGTGCCTCGACCGCCTGATCGCGCTCGGGGATAGCGGATGCGAGACCCATTTCCTGAAGGGAAAGCATGACGCGGCGCTGTTGAGCTTCCTGGACCGCCCGGCGAAGGGCGGCGTCTGGTTGCGCAAGGGGGGACGCGAGACCCTGTTTTCCTATGGCGTACGCGGGCCGTCGCCCCTGGCCGGCGCCAGGGAGCTCGCGCGCGCCGCCGAGGCGCTGGCTGCGGCGATGCCGCCGGCGCATCTGCGCTTCCTTCGTTCGCTCAAGCTGCACGTCCGTTTTGGCGACTATGTGTTCGTCCATGCGGGGTTGAAGCCGGGCATCGCCCTGGACGCCCAGCAGGAACGCGACCTGCTGACCATTCGCGAACCATTCCTGACCTCCCGGGAAGCCTGGCCGTTTGTCGTTGTTCACGGGAACACGCCCGTCGAGCGGCTTTACCGTGACATGCGCCGCATCGGCGTGGACACCGGCGCCTACGCGACCGGGCGCCTGTCGGCCGTTTGCCTCGATGGCGGCGACGTCCTGCTGCTCCAGACCTGACCGCGGCGCGCGGCGGCGGTTCCCGCAGGCGTCAATCTTGCGTTCAGGACAAATTCGGCACAGGAAGCGGCCTCCAGAGGAAACGTCATGACGCGCAATTTCAATCGGTCCTTTTCGACGCTTTTGGCCGCTTTTGCAGCCATTGTGACGCTGGGAGCGCCCGCTTCGGCGCCGGCGCAAACCCAGCCGCTGGTGTCCCGAACCGAAACAGCCGCGCCTGCCACGCAGGCGGCGCCGGAAGCTCCCGCAACCTCGCCGTCGATGCCCGCCGCCGCTGCGCCTGTGGGCCAACCGGGGGGCCAACCCGGGGGTCAACCGGGGACCCAGGGCGCCAGCACGGACGGCTACATCCTCGGCATCAATGACCGCGTGCGCGTGCTCGTGTTCGGCGAACAGTCCCTCTCTGGAGAATTCCTGGTCGACAGCACGGGCCGGATCGCCATGCCGTTCATCGGCGAGATCCAGGCCGCCGGCCTGACCCGTCGCCAGCTTGAAGATGCGCTCGAGAAGAAACTCGCCGGCGAAGAAATCCTGCTCGATCCCCGGGTCAGCGTCGATTTCCTCAACCTGCGCCCGTACTACATCCTCGGCGAAGTCACGAAGCCGGGCGAATATCCCTACACGCAGGGGCTCAACGTCTTCAACGCGGTGGCGACGGCGGGCGGCTTCACCACCCTCGCCAACCAGACCCGCATCATGATCAAGCGCCAGGGCGAAGCGGTGGAGACGGAGTACTCGCTGCTCTCGCCGGTCACCGTCCAGCCAGGCGATACGATCCGTGTCATCAAGGGCGCGTTCTACATCCTTGGCGAAGTCAACCGGCCGGGCGAGTACGCCTTCTCCGAAGGCCTCACCGTCCAGAACGCGGTGGCCACGGCCGGCGGCTTTACCTATCGGGCCAATACCCGCCAGGTCTTCGTGAAGCATCGCAATGAAACCCAGGAGCGGCGCGTCCAGATGAACGCCTCCCTGCCAGTCGAGCCGGGCGACACCATCCGCATCACCGAACGCTTCTTCTAACGCGCGACAGGCGGCGCGGGCCGGACACCAGGGCAGGCCGCCGCGGCGCGGTCTGCCTTGACGCATGGCGAAAAGTCCAGATTTCAGCGTCTTGTCGCATTCGCCTGTGGCGTGTAAACGAATTCTTAACGCGCAAACGCCGCCGCAAGGGGTGTCTGAAGCGTGCGGCGCCTGGGGAGAGGCGGCGAAAACAGACGGGCAGTTCTGACACGCCGCTTTCGCCTGGGACGCGTCCCATGGAGAAGACTTTCGCCTTTTGCGTGTGTTCACGTGGCGGATGGCGCGTCCCGGCGCAGAACAAGCCCCGTTTGTTAACAATGTGTAAAAGGGGTCGTTTCGGGGATGTCCAAAGCTCGTATGCTCGCTTGTGCGGCGATGGTCGCCCTGTTTCCGTTCTCGTTTGCGACCGCGCAGGAGGCTGTTCCGGAAACCGCCAGGGACGCGCCCCGTTGGGGGGCGGATCGGGGCCGCAATGAAAGCGTCGCGGAGCGCGTGCGGCCGGAATTCGCGGCGCCCGGGCTTGAGCTGGGCGCCATAACGGTCAAGCCGTCCCTCGGCCTCGATGTCGGCACGGACAGCAACATCTTCTACGAACCCTCCGGCGAAACCGACGATGTGGTGTTCGTCAGCCGTCCGCGGATCGAGGCGGCCACGACCTGGTCGCGCCACCGGGTCGCGCTGGCGGTCGGGCTCGACGACTTCCGCTTCCAGGATTCCGACTCCGAGGAACACACCGACGTCTACGCCGAGGGCGAGGGCCGTCTGGACGTCCGCCGCGGGACCTACCTCGTGGTCGGCGGCGGGCAGTCGCGGCGCGCCGAAGCGCGTTCCGCGCCCGACACGCCGGGCGCGCTGGCCAAGCCCGTGCGCGTTGAGGATCGCCACGCCTACATTGCCGGCGTCCACGAATTCGGCCGCGCCCGCGCCACCCTGCGGCTGGAGAAGCAAGGGCTCAACTACAAGGACGCGCCGCTCGCCACCGGCGGCGTGGCGGATCAGGACATCCGGGACTACACGGTGACCACCCTCACCGGGCGGCTGGAATACGCCCTCAGCCCCGACACAGCCATGTTTGGCCAGCTCTCCGGGAACAAGCGCGAATACGAGATCAAGCCGCCCCGCGCGACGTTCAACCGGGATTCCGAGGGGTCGAGCTACCTGATCGGCGTCAACACCGACCTGTCGAACCTCATCCGGGGCGAAGTCAGCGTCGGCTACCTGCAGCAGAACTACGACGATCCGGGGCTGTCTTCGCCCAAGGGCCTCGCCCTTGAGGGCAAGGTGGAATATTTCGCGACGCCCCTGACCACGATCACCGTGAGCGGTCGCCGCCGGATCGAGGAAACGGTCGCTGCGACCGCGTCTTCCTACCTGTCGACCACGTTCGCTGCGCGCGTTGACCATGAATTGCGCCGCAACATCCTGCTCATGGCCGGTGCGGGAAGCGAAAAAAGGGAATTCGAGGGGGCCAATCGCGACGACGATCTGCTGTTCGCAGATGCCGGGGCCCGTTTCTTGCTGAACCGACGAGTGGAGCTCGGCGCCAGGTGGCGATTCGAGCGTCAGGACTCGTCCGGCGCCGTTTCGGCGCAGGACTATGACGTTAACCGCTTCGTCGTGTCGGCGACCGTGCGCTTCTAGCGCAAGCAAGCCGACGGAAGCGCAGGAGAGAGACCATGGCGGCGGATTTCGGCGGTCGTATTCCAGAAAGCGGGGGCGGCTTGCCCCAACCTCCCCAGAGCAGCGACCAGTTCGGTCTCGTGCGCATTGTGGAAATGTTCCGCAGGCGCATCTGGCTGTTCGCGGCGATCCTCGCCTCGATCTTCCTGATGGTGGTGTTCGCCACCATCACCGCCACAAAGCTCTACACCTCGACCTCGCAGGTCCAGATCGACCTGCGCGAGAAGCGGGTGCTGGGCGCCA
Source organism: uncultured Caulobacteraceae bacterium (assembly GCA_964530695.1). GTDB lineage: Bacteria > Pseudomonadota > Alphaproteobacteria > Caulobacterales > Aquidulcibacteraceae > VFBF01. The sequence continues at coordinate 4,606 of CAZGYQ010000016.1, read as the reverse complement.
ACGTGCAGGGCATCTACAGCGACGTCGCGCCCGACGCCGCCACGATCGACACCGAAACCCAGATCATGAGTTCGCGGTTCCTCGCGGGCCGCGTGGTGGATTCGCTGCGCCTGCTTGAAGATTCCGAGTTCAGCGAACAGCCGCGCGCAGGCATGTTCGCCTCGGTCCGTGACGCCCTCGGCGGCGCGGAGACGAAGGTCACTGAAAGCGCGGCCGCCCGTCAGAAGCGTCGCGAGAACGCGATCTCGGCCGTGCAGAGCCGTCTGCAGGTCAAGCGTCTCGGCCTGACCTACCTTGTCGAGATCAGCTTCACCTCGAAGGATCCCGCGAAGGCCGCCCGCATCGCGGACGCCTACGCCAGCCACTATCTCACCCAGCAGCTGCAGACGAAGTACGACACGCTCAAGACCGCCAACGACTGGCTGTCGACGCGCCTGTCGGAACTTTCCGTCGAAGTGCAGCGCAAGGAACGCGACGTCGAAGAGTATCGCGCCCGCGAAGGCCTGCTCAACGCCGACGGCGTGCGCCTGACCGAACAGACCGCCCAGGCGCTGAACCTCCAGCGCGCCGAGCGGATGCAGGAACTGTCGCGCGCGCAAGCCCGCCTCTCCAGCCTGCGCGCCAGCCTCTCATCCGGCGGCACGGCCGACGCCTCGCGTGAAGCGCTGCAGTCGTCCACGATCTCCAGCCTGCGCACCCAACAGGCCGAGCTCTCGCGTCGCCGTGCGGAACTCTCCGCCCAGAAGGGCCCGCGCCACCCCGACATGCTGCAGATCGATCGCCAGTACGCGAGCCTCGACGAGCAGATCCAGGCGGAAATCCGCCGCATCGTCGCCAGCGTCGAGGATGAAGTCCGCATCGCGCGCGGCAACGTGTCGTCCATCGATGAAACGCTCGGCGTGCAGCAGTCGCAACTCGCGGAACAGAACATCGGCGAAGTGACGCTGCGTGAACGCAAGCGCGACGCCGACGCGAGCCGCCAGCTCTACGAAGCGCTGCTGACCCGCTACCGCGAAATCGCCGCCCAGAGCGGCATCGAGCAACCCGACGCCCGCATCGTGTCGCGCGCCGGCATCCCGACCGAACCGTCCTCGCCCAAGCCGTCGCTGAACCTCATCATCGGTCTCGTCCTGGGCGCAGCCCTCGGCGCGCTCGCGGTGGTGATCGTGGAAATGCTGGAGCAGTCCTTCCGCACGCCGGAAGACGTCCAGGGCCGCCTCGGCGTGGCCTGCCTCGGGCAGGTGCCGTTCCTCGACCGCCGCACGCGGATGATCGACGGCGAGTTGCTGACGCCGGAATCCTTCGTGCTGAAGCGTCCGCTTTCAGCCTTCGGTGAATCGCTCCGCAACGTGCGCGCCGGGGTCTTCTTCTCCTCGCCGGACCGCAAGGTGAAGGTGCTCGCCATCACTTCGGCGCTGCCGGACGAAGGCAAGACGACGACCTCGATCGCACTGGCGCGCATCTCGGCGCTCGCGGGGTCGAAGACGGTGCTCGTGGACTGCGACCTTCGTCGCCGCTCGACCACGCACTGCATCGGTCTGGAAGTCGAGAAGGGCCTGACGGAAGTTCTCTTCCGCACGGCGACGCTGAACGACGTGATCCAGAAGGATCCGGGTTCGGGCGTGGACATCGTTCCGCTCGCCCAGGCCGAGTTCACGCCGCGTGATCTCTTCGGCTCGGACGCCATGCGTTCGCTGATTGAGGCGCTCAAGGCGCGCTACGACGTGATCATCCTGGACTCCGCGCCGGTGATGCCTGTGTCCGATACCCGGGTGCTCGCCTCCATCGCGGATGCGGTGCTGATGGTCGTGCGCTGGGGCAAGACCCCCACGCCGATCGTGCGCAACGCGATCGACCAGCTCCGCACGCACGGCGCCAATGTCTCCGGCGTGGTTCTCTCCGGCGTTGAATCCGGTCTGGCGTCCCGCCTGATGTACGACAAGCCCGATTACTACAGTGAACTCTATCAGACGTATTACATTCGTTGAGGCGCCCCGGGCGGCGTCCGCGACCTTCGCGGTCGCGGCGCTGGCCGTGGCGTTTCTCGGGTTCTCGCAGGCGGGCGCCGCCTTGCGTGACGGTTCGGCGCGGAGCGTTCTCGCCCGCGCCGAAGCCATGCCCAGAGGCATGGAACGGGACGCGGCGCTGTCTCAGGCGCTCATCGCGATCGATGACGCCGTGAAGGCCGCGCCGCAGGATGCGCGCACGCACGCGCGCAAGGCGCGCGCCTACTATCTCCAGGCCACGACCGCAGCGGTCGACGAAATCTCGCCGCCGCTTCTGGACGCGGCGCGCGGCGCAGCCGCGGAATCTTTCCGCCACAGCCCCGCAAACGCCAGCGCCGCGGCGATGTCGGCGCTCGTCGACATCGCGGGCGGCGCCGTGACGCGCAAAGCGGTCGACTACATCTCGGCGAGCTACGCCGTGCCGGCGACGCCCGAAGGCGCGCTCTGGCGTTTCGATGCCGCGACGCGCGCCTGGCCGGCGTTGCCGATCGCCCTGCAACAGCAGGTGATCACCGACGCCTGCACGCAAGCCGACATGGACCGCGCGTTTGCAACGCGCCTCGCCGAGATCGCCGCGCGCATGCCGGATTCCGGTCTCGGGCAATGCGGCGCACCCGCTCCCTGATCAGAGCCTTTGACACGCGCTGCAACTGACGCGATCACCTTCGCGATCTCGAAACAGCGGGGACCTCTGGCTCATGGACATCACGCGGCTGGCCATTCCCGACGTGCTCGTGCTCCGGCCGCCGAAGTTCGGCGATCATCGCGGCTTTCTGTCCGAAACGTTTCGCGAGAGCTGGCTCAAGGACTTCGGCGTCGATTTCCGCTGGCTCCAGGAAAATCACTCCTACTCGGCCCGGCCCTTCACGGTGCGCGGCCTGCACTTCCAGACCAGCGCGCAGGGGCAGGCCAAGCTGGTGCGGGTGGTGCGCGGCGCGATCTTCGACGTGGCCGTGGACATACGCAGGGGTTCGCCCACCTACGGCAGGCACGTATCCGCCGTGCTGAGCGCTGACAACTGGACGCAGATGTATCTGCCCGCGGGCTTCGCGCACGGCGTCTGCACGCTCGAGCCGGAAACCAACTTCACCTACAAGACCTCCGCGTACTTCGATCCTGCCTGCGAAGGCGGATTGCGCTGGGACGACCCCGCATTCGCCATCGACTGGCCGGTGACGGCGCAAGACGCCACGCTCTCGGAACGCGACACGAAGTGGCTTGACTTCGCCGACTTCAAGTCGCCGTTTACATGGACATCGTCCTAACTGACGCGCCATCCGTCGGCTGCGATTTCGTCCAGACAGGCGTCGAGCCCGACACGCCAGTGCGGCGCCACGAGTCCGTAGGTTCGTTCCAGCTTCGATGAATCGAGCCGCGAATTCTTCGGCCGCGATGCAGCGGTCGGGAACTGCGCGCTCGTGATGGGGTCGACAAGGGCGCAAGGTCCGCCGCGTTTGCGTGCGCCGTCGAAAATCGCTTCGGCGAAGCCGCGCCAGGTGCAGTCGCCGCCCGCGGTGAGGTGAAACACGCCGCCGAGCGATGCGTCGCGGTCAGCGATCAGTCTCTGCGACACGGAGATAATCGCTTCGGCGAGATGCGGCGCGTAGGTCGGCGAACCATGCTGGTCATCCACGACGCCGATGCGGTCCTTCATGCCTGCGAGGCGCAGCATGGTGCGCACGAAGTTCGCGCCCGTCGCGGCGTAGACCCAGGAGGTCCGCAGGATCACGAACCGTCCGCCGGCCGCTGCGACGGCCTGTTCGCCGGCAAGTTTGGAGCGGCCGTAGACGTTACGCGGCGCGGGCGTGTCGGTCTCGACGCAGGCGCCGGGCTTTTCGCCGTCGAACACGTAGTCGGTCGAGATATGGATCAGGGGAATGTCGCGCGCCGCGCACAGTCGCGCCAATGCGCCCGGACCCGTTGCATTGATCCGCATGGTTTCATCAGGAGAGGACTCCGCGAGATCGACCTGCGTGAAGGCGCCTGCGCACACGACGATATCCGGCGCGTGCGTGTCGATCGTCGTTTCAAGCGTATCGGCATCAGCGAGATCCGCTTGCGGGCGCCCGACAGCCACAACATCGGCATGCTTCGCCAGCGCGCCGGCGAGCATGCCGCGCGCGCCGCCGATGACGAGCATCGTCACGGCGCGTCCTTCAGCCCGAGGCGCGCACGTCCGTGCCCCGCCTCGCGCAGTGGTCGCCACCACCAGTCGTTGTCGAGATACCAGCGCACGGTGCGCTCCAGGCCCTCGGTGAAATCGATCTGCGGTCGCCAGCCGATCTCCGTTTCAACTTTCGTCGGATCGATCGCGTAGCGGCGGTCGTGGCCGGGACGATCCTTCACATAAGTGATGAGCGACTCGGGCTTGCCCAGCGCCCGCAGGATCGCGCGCACCACCTCCAGGTTGGTCTTTTCGTTGTGGCCGCCGATGTTATAGACGCGCCCCGGCCGGCCGCGCGTCAGCACCGCCCAGAGCGCCGTGCAATGATCAAGCACGTAGAGCCAGTCGCGCACGTTCAGCCCGTCGCCATAGACCGGCAGCGGCTTGTCGTGGCGGGCGTTGTTGATCATCAGCGGGACCATTTTTTCGGGGAACT
>CAZGYQ010000015.1:24184-45659 GCA_964530695.1 uncultured Caulobacteraceae bacterium | reverse complement strand
AAAAGTGTCACCCATCCATCCGGGCTAAAGTGTCACCCGATTTGTGGCTGGACAGGTCGGTCCCGGCGCAGACCCGCCCGCATCCCCATTGGAGCGCTCAGCTCTCCAGCAGCGCGAGCGCGGCTTGCGCGTCCTCGCGCGTCTGGAACTCGGGCGAACGGAGCGTCTTCAGCAGGTAGTTGCGGTCGCGCGCCGACCGCAAGGGCGAGACCAGAAAGGCCAGCACCGCAAGCTTGGACCGGTGCCGCTCGAACAATGCGCCCGCCTGCTTCGGGTCCGCGAGCGTGCAGTCGAGCCGGAACGTATCGGGGCCCGAGTCGTTGGAGACTTCGGCGATCTTCACTTCCCTGAACGAACGCCGGGAAAAGGCGTGCGCCTCCGTGCGGCCGTGGAGCTCGGCTTCGACCTTCACCATGCCGCGCGTGAACGTCCAGCGCATATTCGGCGCCAGGATTGCTCCGGCGACAAACACCAGACCCACGCTGACCCCGCCGAACAGGATCACGCCGAAGAAGAGCGAAAACACCGATGGCGGCCAAAATCCGCGCCACAGCTCCCAGACGACGAGAACACACACGCCCGCCCCCACCACGGCGAGCGCGATCCGCGTGACGTCGGGGAGGTAGGTCGATACTTCGATGGGCTCGACGCCCGCGCGACGCTGCATGGCCATGGAGGCCTTCTAACCGGGGCGCAGTTAAACTTCCGCTTGGAAACAAGGCAAACGCGCGAGGCCGGCGACATGCCCGAAACCTCGAAGACAAGGCGATAGACTCCAACCCGCTTGTTGGCGACCCTCGCCCGCACGCGCGGGTCGCAGCAATATCAAGGGCTAGCAGATCGGACTCCCCGCCGCATGAAAACGGCCATGCGGAGCGCTGTGACGGTGTCGGTTCAGACGGTCGCAAGGCGCCCGGTCCCTCCATCTGGGGTTCAGGCAGGGCGCATGCCTGCGAAGCGTGACGCTTGCGCGGATGGTGGGCATGTCCGATGAAACGCGATGAGGACCGCCGCCGCCCCGCCGGCATGCGGGTCTGCTCGCCGAAGCCGGGCGCGGCCCAAATCCCCGCCGCACTTGCTCCCCGCGCGCATTCCGGAGATGGGTAGGCCCAGAGCGCCGCCGCCAAGGGTTTCCGACACATGTCCCGCAACTTCTCGCTGTTCATTCTTCTCGCGATGATCCTCGGCGTCGGCGCCGGCTGGTGGATCAACACGAACATGGCGCCGGCCGCCGCAGAGGAGACAGCCGGCAACCTGAAGATCGTCACGGACGTGTTCCTGCGGCTGATCAAGATGATCATCGCGCCGCTGGTGTTCTCCACGCTGGTCGCGGGCATCGCACACATGGGATCGGCCGAACGCGTCGGCCGCATCGGCATGCGCACCCTGGCCTGGTTCATCGGCGCTTCGATCGTGTCGCTGACACTGGGCGCGATCATGGTCCAGGTGTTCCAGCCGGGCGCCGGGCTCAACCTGCCGCTGCCGCCCGAAGACACCGACGTCGGCGTCAAGGCCGCATCCCTCAACCTCAAGGATTTCATCACTCACGTCGTGCCGACCTCCATCGCCGACGCCATGTCGAAAAACGAGATCCTGCAGATCGTCGTGTTCTCCGTCTTCGTCGGCGTCGCCATCGCGGCGCTGAACGAAAAGGCCAAACTCCTCACGCACGTGATGGAGCAGGTTGTCGAAGTGATGCTGAAGGTCACCGGCTACGTGATGCTCGTGGCGCCGTTTGCGGTGTTCGCGGCGATCGCCGCGGCCATCGCGCAGCACGGCCTCGAGATCCTGTGGACCTACGGCAAGTTCGTCGGCACGTTCTATCTCTCGCTCGGGGTGCTGTGGGTGCTGCTCGTGCTCGCAGGCCTTCTCATGATCGGCCCGCGGATGATGAAGCTCGTCGCGGAAATCCGCGAACCGGTGCTTCTGGCCTTCTCGACGTCGAGTTCCGAAGCGGCCTTCCCGCGCACCATCGAGGCGCTGCGGCGCTTCGGCGTGCCGAAACGCATTTCCGGCTTCGTGCTGCCGCTGGGCTATTCGTTCAATCTCGACGGCTCGATGATGTACTGCACCTTCGCGACGCTGTTCATCGCGCAGATCTACGGCATCACGCTCTCGACCGGGCAGATCATCACCATGCTCGGCCTCCTGATGGTGACATCGAAGGGCATCGCCGGCGTGCCGCGCGCCTCGCTCGTCGTCATCGCCGCCACCCTGCCGACGTTCGGGATTCCGGGCGCGGGGCTGCTGCTCATCTTCGCCATCGACCAGTTCCTCGACATGGGCCGCAGCGCCACCAACGTCGTCGGCAACGCGGTGGCCTCGGCGGTGGCCGCGAAATGGGAAGGCGAACTGAAGGACGGCCCGGCCGACGAGGACGGCGTCACCGCCCCCGCCTACCCTCTCGCCCCCGAAGCCACGCCCAGCGGCGTGCCGCTGTAGCCGCGCGGAACATCGCCCGCTAAGAGACGCCCATGACTGTTCTGCGCATTCTCGTCGGCGTCCTTGGGGTCGCGCTGCTTGCGGCGATCCTGTGGGCGTCGTTCGCCGGCGGCGATCTGCATGGCTCGTTCCTCGACCAGTTCGGCGTCATCGCGACGCTGCCCTGGGGGATCGGCGCGCTGGCCGATCTCTATGCGGGCTTTGCGCTGATCGCGGTGATCGTGTTCCTCGCCGAGCGGTCATGGCTCAACGCCGTCCTCTGGGCGGCGCCGATCTTCGTGCTCGGCAACATCTGGACCGCGGCGTGGCTCGTCATCCGCCTCCCGAGCCTCGCGCGCCGGCTCAACCGGCCCGACCTGCAGGAGCCTTGAGAGACTAACGCCGCAGCGTCTTCGCGATCAGTCGTGCCTCGTCGGCCCGCAGGCCGCCCGCGCGCCACGCGATGCCGATGGAGCGGCCTATCATCGGACGGTCGAAGCGCCGCATCTCCACTGCCGCGCCAGACGCCGCGCCCCCGTCGGCGGCCAGTTTCGGCAGCAGCGTCACGCCCATGCCGCCGGCCACCATCTGCACCAGCGTGTGCAGGCTCGTCGCGCCGACTTCCGCCGCCGCCCGCGACTGCGGCAGCCGGCACACCGAAAGCGCGTGCTCGCGCAGGCAATGGCCGTCATCGAGCAGCAGCAAGTCCTCGCCCGCCAGGTCCGCCGTCGACAGCGACGCCTTCGTCGCGAGGCCATGGCCCTTCGGGCAGATCAGCAGGAATTCATCCTCGGCGATCACTTCCGTCTCGATGCCGGGCGCCCCATACGGAAGGGCGATCAACGCGGCGTCGAGCGTACGGGCGCGCAAACCCTCGACGAGTCGGGCGGTGACGTCCTCGCGCAGCACGAGCTGCAGCTCCGGGAATTTCGCCCGCAGCTGCTTGAGCGCGCGCGGCAGAAGGAAGGGCGCGATGGTCGGTATCGCGCCGAGGCGGAAGACGCCGGTCAGCGGCGCCCCCGCACTGCGCACGGCGCGGACCAAATCCTCCACCTGGGAGAGGGCGGTCGCGGCGCGATGGGCTGCCTCCTTCCCGGCGGGAGTCAGGACCACCCCGGTCCGGGCGCGCTCGACGAGAGTGACCCCCAAGGCCGTCTCCAGTTCCTTGATGCCCGCCGACAGCGTCGGCTGCGTCACCCCCACCGCCTCGGCGGCGCGCACGAACGAGCCGTGGGCGTCGAGGGCGGCGAGAAACTGGAGCTGGCGCAGGGTCGGCCAGGCAGAGGCGGGCAGGCGTTCTTCCATAGAGCTAATCTATTCAACGTCGCGCTCATATTGATTGGCTGAAGCTCGCCCGCAAGGCGTAAAGGTGTCGCATCGTCCCCCGCGGACGAACGACCAGCCAAAGCGCAACATGATCGGAGCTGAATTATGGACGGCGACAGCAAGTGCCCGGTGACGGGCGGCTCATTCAAGCCGACAGCGATCGGCGCCCGGCCCAGCCAGGGCTGGTGGCCCGACCAGCTTAACCTGAAGATTCTCAACCAGAACTCGCCCCTCACCGACCCCATGGGCGAAGCGTTCGACTACGCCGCTGCGTTCAAGACCCTCGATCTCGACGCCGTGATCGGCGACCTCAACGCCCTGATGACGGACTCGCAGGACTGGTGGCCGGCCGACTTCGGGCACTACGGGCCGCTCTTCGTCCGGATGGCTTGGCACAGCGCGGGTACCTACCGCATCGGCGACGGTCGCGGCGGCGGCGGGACCGGCCAGCAACGGTTCGCCCCGCTCAACAGCTGGCCGGACAACGCCAACCTCGACAAGGCGCGCCGTCTGCTGTGGCCGATCAAGCAGAAATACGGCCGCAAACTCTCCTGGGCCGATCTCATGATCCTCGCCGGCAACGTCGCGCTTGAATCGATGGGCTTCAGGACATTCGGATTCGGCGGCGGACGCGCGGATGTCTGGGAGCCTGAAGAGGACACCTACTGGGGCCCGGAGAGCAAGTGGCTCGCCGACGAGCGCTACAGCGGCGACCGCAAGCTGGAGGGCAATCTCGGCGCGGTCCAGATGGGTCTCATCTACGTCAACCCGGAAGGGCCCAACGGCGTCCCCGATCCGGTCGCCGCTGCGCGCGACATCCGCGAGACGTTCGCCCGCATGGCGATGGACGATGAGGAAACCGTCGCGCTGATCGCCGGCGGCCACACCTTTGGCAAGGCCCACGGCGCCGGCGATGCTTCGCTGGTGGGGCCGGAGCCTGAAGCGGCGCCCATCGAAGAGCAGGGCCTCGGCTGGACGAGCAAGTATGGCACGGGCAAGGGCGCCGACACGATCACAGGCGGACCCGAAGTCGCCTGGACCCAGACGCCCACGCAGTGGAGCAACCACTTCTTCGACAACCTGTTCAACTACGAATACGAACTGACGAAGAGCCCGGCCGGCGCACAACAGTGGAAGGCGAAAGGGGCGCCAGAAAACATTCCGGACGCGCACGACCCATCGAAACGGCACGCGCCGACGATGCTGACGACCGACCTCTCGCTGCGGTTCGACCCGGCCTACGAGAAGATCTCGCGGCGTTTCCACCAGAACCCGCAAGCGTTCGCCGAAGCGTTCGCGCGGGCCTGGTTCAAACTCACACACCGCGACATGGGCCCAGTGGCGCGCTACCTCGGCCCGCTCGTGCCGAAGGAGCAACTTCTGTGGCAGGACCCCGTGCCCGCCGTCGATCATCCACTGATCGACGCGCAGGACATCGCGGCGCTCAAGGCCAGCGTTCTCGGTTCGGGTCTTTCGATATCGCAGCTCGCCACGACGGCGTGGGCGTCGGCGTCCACGTTCCGCGGTTCCGACAAGCGCGGCGGCGCCAATGGCGCGCGCATTCGTCTCGCTCCGCAGAAGGACTGGGAGGTCAACCAGCCGGCGCAACTTGCAGGCGTGCTGGAAAAACTCGAAGTGATCCAGAAGGCGTTCAACGCGCAGGGCGGCAAGAAGGTCTCTCTCGCCGACCTGATCGTTCTCGGCGGTTCAGCGGCCGTCGAAGCGGCGGCGGCGGCGGCCGGACATCACGTGACCGTTCCGTTCACGCCGGGACGCACGGATGCCTCGCAGGATCAGACCGATGCGCATTCGTTCGCCGTTCTTGAGCCGGTCGCGGACGGATTCCGCAACTACGTCAGGCAAGGCCAGACCGCATCGCCTTCGGAACTGCTGGTGGACCGGGCGAACCTGCTGACGCTCACCGCGCCCGAAATGACGGTGCTGATCGGCGGACTGCGCGTGCTGGGCGTAAATGCGGGCCAGACCGCGCACGGCGTCTTCACGAAACGGCCCGGGGCGCTGACGAACGACTTCTTCGTCAACCTGCTCGACATGGGCACGGTCTGGCGGAAGTCAGCCGCTGCGGAAGGCGTGCTCGAAGGGCGTGATCGCAATACGGGCGAGAACAAGTGGACCGCGACGGTGGTCGATCTCATCTTCGGATCGAACGCCCAGCTCCGCGCACTCGCGGAAGTCTACGCCAGCAACGACGCCCAGGCCTCGTTCGTGAAGGACTTCGTGGCGGCGTGGACCAAGGTGATGAACCTCGACCGTTTCGACATCGCGTGATCCATCGCTTTCCCGTTCCTTCCGGCCCCGGATCGCGGCATGCTCGCGATCCGGGACTGGGGGCGAAGCGTTCAGGAAACGAAGACCATGTCCCTTGAGGCGTTGCGCGTCACCATCCCGGACTACGCCAGGGACATCCGGATCAATCTGAGCGCCATCGTCAGCGAGACCCTGCTCACCGAGCAGCAGAAATGGGGCGCCATCCTCGCTGCCGCGCACGCGACGGGATTTGCGCCGCTCATCCAGGCGGCGAACGCGGACGCCGAAGGAAGGATCTCGGCGGCGGCGGCAACCGCCGCGAAATCTGCGGCGGCGCTCATGGCGATGACCAACGTCTACTACCGCGCGCTGCACGCCATGAAGAATGCCGAATACACGACGCTGCGCACCGGCCTGCGCATGAACATTCTCGCCGATCCGGGCGTGGAGAGGGGTGATTTCGAGTTCTGGTCGTTCGTCGTGTCCGCGCTGAATGGCTGTGGGACATGCCTCGATGCGCACGAGGAAGAGCTGCGAAAGCGCGACTGGCCCGCGACGCACCTGCAGGCCGGACTGCGCATCGCCGCAGTGATGAACGCCACGGCGGCGACCCTTCGTGCGGCAGCCGCTTAACGCGGCAGACGCCTGGCCGCCTCCAGCCGTACCGTCAGCACCGCAGCCCGCTCGCGCGTCTCGCGATGGCGGCACGCCGCAAGCTGACCCGGCGGACGCGAGCCCGGCCAGACGCCGGCGTAGAAGTCGCAGTCCTCGTCGCGGAACTTGATCCAGGCGCGCTGCGCCGACTGCAGGTTGCGGACATCCTTGCGCTCAAGCACGCCTCCGCGTGCGAGTTCGCGGAAGCTCGCGTTCAGCAGGCCGTCCCATGCCGCATACAGCCGGCTGTAGCACCGGGCGTAGTCGTCGTCGCACGTTCGCAGGATCGGCCTCTCGCAGGCTTCAAGCTTGGCCGGATCGCCCAGACCCGCCGCGACGGCGCAGGCGCGGAGTTGCGGCACATCCTGCGCCGGATCCTGGAGGGCTGGCTGTGCGGACGCCGGACCGGCAAGGCAGGCAAGCGCGGCGAGTGTGACGACGAGACCTTTCATGCGCTTCCAAAACCCTCTTTTCATGGCGAGACGACGGCGGCGAATGGCGATATTGCGCACCGACGATGAATGGTCTTCCCGCTCAGCATGGTGAATTTGACTTCGACGCCTGCATCATCGGCGCCGGGGCGGTCGGGCTTGCCACAGGCTACGCGCTCGCGCGGCGTGGATTCGCCATTCTGGTGCTCGAGAAGGAGGGGCGTATCGGCGCGGGCGTATCCTCCCGCAATTCCGAGGTCATCCACGCGGGCCTGCATTATCCGCTGGGTTCCCTGAAGGCGAAGCTGTGCGTCGAGGGCCGTCGGCTGCTCTACGGTTTCCTCGCCGACCATTCGGTGGCCTTCGACAAGTGCGGCAAGCTGATCGTCGCGACCGAGGATGGCGAAATCCCGGCCCTGAAAGCGCTGGCGGCGCGCGGGGACGCCAACGATGTGGAGGGCGTGAGCTGGCTCGATGCGCGCCAGACCCTCGCCATGGAGCCGAAACTGCGCGCCGTGGCGGCGTTGCATTCCGCCGAAAGCGGGGTGTTCGACGCGCATGGCTACATGGATGCGCTGGCCGGCGAGATCGAGGCGCACGGCGGCGCAGTGGTGCTCGAGTCCCCGTTTCTTGGCGCGACGCCCATCGAAGGCGGCTACCGCGTCCGCGTCGGCGGCGCGGACCCGACAACCGTCAGCGCGCGACGCCTCGTCATCGCCGCCGGACTTGGCGCGCAGGCCTGCGCGCGGCTGGTCGAGGGCTTTCCGCCGGTGCGCATCCCGGCGCTCCATTTCGGCAAGGGCAGCTACTTCACGTTGAGCCGCCCCGCGCCGTTCCGGCGTCTCATCTATCCCCCGCCCATTCCCGGCGCGCTCGGCACCCACTACCGGCGCGATCTTGGGGGGCAGGCCCGGTTCGGGCCGGATCTCGAATTCGTCGAGACGGAAGACTATCGCGTCGACCCCGCCCGCGCGGCGGGTTTCGAGGCCTACATCCGCCGCTTCTGGCCGGGTCTGCCGGACGGCGCGCTGACCCCCGACTACGCCGGCATCCGCCCCAAGCTCCACGGCCCGGGCGATCCGCAGGGCGACTTCGTGATCGATGACGCGACCCCCGGCCTCATCGCCCTCTTCGGCATCGAAAGCCCGGGCCTCACCTCGTCGCTCGCCATCGGCGAGGAGGTCGCGAGGCGCTTTAGCCTCTGATCAGACCTTTTCGTCGATGCCTGCTGTCTTCAGAGCACCGTTGAAAGTGTGCCTGTTCACCCCTTCTCGATCGATGGGGAATCGCTTGTCGGTAATCGGACTCCACCAAATCTCATGGTCGCCCTTGCCCTGACGGACAAACTCGCAACCGTGGTCGATGAGCAGGCGTTTGACTTGACGATAGAGCGGAGACACTCACGCAGCGTAGTTGAGCAGGACAGGGCCGCCAACTTGCTTGAAAATCCGAAGGGCCCCATCGCCTTCGCCGTTGTGATTGTGCCGAATCAGCTCGCTCGCCACGTCTTTGACCTTCTCAAGAAGTAGGTCAAAGCTGGCACCCTCAAGCCAAAGACCCTCTATATCGCTCTCAACGACATAAAAGACCTTGTTCTCGTCATCCCAACCAATGATGACCTTGTATTCCACAGAACCACCTTCGCTTGGCCGAATCTTGAAGGGTCGAATCGATTTGCCCCGGCCGCGCCAGCATCGTTTCGAGGCCTATCTTAAAGCTAAGCCCCTAACGGGGCGCCAACAAGGCATATATGCCCCGCTGGTTCGGCGGCGGAGCGTCCTCCCCCGCTGATTGAGCCCAGCCCCTCCGGCCGGAATTGACCCCACAGGCCCTCTGCCGTATGCAGCCCGCCATCGCGCCAAGACTTGAAGCGCGCTTCGACCGGCCCACGTCTTTCAGACCGGAGGCTGGCGAGGTCCCCCGCCCGACGTGATCGTCCGGCGGGGCGCTTTGCGTTTGGGTGTTTGGAGAGGCCATGTTCGACACGCTGCAGGAGAGGCTTTCAGGGGTTTTCGACCGGCTCACCGGTCGCGGCGCCCTGTCCGAAGCCGACGTGGACGCGGCCCTGCGCGAGGTGCGCGTGGCGCTGCTGGAGGCCGACGTCGCCCTGCCGGTGGTGAAGGACTTCATCGCCAAGGTGCGCGAAGAGGCCATCGGCGAGGCGGTGATCCGCTCGGTCACCCCGGGCCAGATGATCATCAAGATCGTCCACGACGCGCTCGTGGACATGCTCGGCGGCAACGACCTGCCGGGACTTCTGCGCATCGACGGCGAGCCGCCCAACGTCATCATGATGGCCGGCCTGCAGGGCTCAGGCAAAACCACAACCTCCGGCAAGATCGCGCTCAGGCTGAAGAGCCTCGAAAAGAAGCGCGTGCTGATGGCCTCGCTTGACGTGCGCCGTCCCGCGGCGATGGAACAGCTTGCGGTGCTCGGCAAATCCATCGGCGTCGACGTGCTGCCGATCGTGGTGGGACAGCCCCCCGCAGAAATCACAAGACGCGCCATCCAGGCCGCCAAACTCGGCGGTCATGACGTTCTCATCCTCGATACCGCGGGCCGCACGACGCTCGACGAGCAGATGATGAGCGAAGCCGCCGAGATCGCGAAGATCGCGACGCCCGGCGAAGTGCTGCTCGTCGCCGACAGCCTCACCGGCCAGGACGCCGTTGAAACAGCGAAGAGATTCCACGAACGCCTGCCCCTCACCGGCCTTGTCCTCACCCGCGCCGACGGCGACGGACGCGGCGGCGCCGCGCTCTCCATGCGTGCGGTCACCGGCCTTCCGATCAAGTTTCTCGGTGCGGGTGAAAAGCTCGAGGCGCTCGAAGCCTTCGATGCGCGCCGCGTGGCGGGCCGCATTCTCGGACAGGGCGACATCGTCAGCCTCGTCGAGAAGGCCGCAGCCAACGTCGATCGCGACGACGCCGAGAAGATGGCGAAGAAGCTGTCGAAGGGTCAGTTCGATCTCGACGATCTCGAAAAGCAGCTCGGCCAGATGATCGCCATGGGCGGCCTGAAGGGTCTGATGGGCATGCTGCCGGGCGTGGCCAAGATGAAGAAGCAGATGGAAGGCGCCAATCTCGACGACGCGCAGGTGCGCCGTCAGATCGCCGTCATCCGCTCGATGACGAAAGCGGAAAAGAAAAAACCGGACGTGCTCAACGCCTCGCGCCGCAAGCGCATCGCGAAGGGCGCGGGCGTCGACGTGGCGGAAGTGAACCGCCTCCTGAAAATGCACCGCAACATGGCCGACATGGTGAAATCCATGGGCAAGGGAAAGATGCCCGGCGCGCTCGCGGCCATGGCAGGACAGCAACCGGGCGGCGGCATGCGCATGCCTTCGCCGGAGCAGATGAAAGCGATGCAGGCGCAGATGCAGTCCGGCGGCGGATTGCCGGGGCTTCCCGGACTTCCAGGAGGAAAGAAAAAGGATTGAACCCCTGGGTTCCGGATCGCGCTTTCAGCGCGTCCGGAATGACGGAGTTGGATTGAAAAACCAGAACACCGCTACGGCCCAACGTCATCCCGGCCGAGCGTTCACCCCACCGGGATGACACCAGAAAGTGAGCAGAGAAAAATGTCCCTGAAGATCCGTCTCGCCCGCGGCGGCGCCAAGAAGAAGCCGTTCTACTCCATCGTCGTCGCCGACAGCCGTAGCCCGCGCGACGGCAAGTTCATCGAGAAGGTGGGCACCTACAATCCCGTGCTGCCGTCGACTGACGAAAAGCGCGTGGTGCTGAAGACCGAGCGCATCACCGAGTGGCTCGCCAAGGGCGCGCTGCCGACCGACCGCGTCGCGCGCATGCTCGACGTCGCCGGCATCAAGAAGCGCGAAGCGCGCAGCAATCCGGGCAAGGCCGTCCCGGGCAAGAAGATGCAGGAACGCTACGACGCCGCAGCAGCGGCGAGCGCCGCCCCGGCCGAAGGCGCCGAAGGCTGATGCGCCGATGAGCGCCCTCTCCCTGATTGGATGGGCGCTCATGGCCACGGCCATTCTGGCATGGCTTGCATTGATCACTGTGCCGTTCGCGCCCGCCCTCGAAGGGCGACGCGTCGGCTCGGCGTTCCTGCTTTGGCTGGGCGGGGAAACGTTGTTCGCCGTCGGCGCGATGCTGGCCGCGCCGTCGCTTTTGAAGTCTCACTGGGTGCGCCGCCTGTTGGGAAAGCGCGATGAGTGAACGCGTCGATCCCGCCACGCTCGTCCTCGTCGGCGCCATTTCGGGGGCGTTCGGCGTGAAGGGCGAAGTGCGCGTGCGCAGCTTCACCGCGGCGCCGGAGGGCGTCGTCTCCTATGGGCCGCTCTATGACGCGGATGGCCGTGTGGTGCTGACGCCGAAGCGCTGGCGGGCGATCAACGACGGCCTTGCCGTCACCGGCCCGGAAATCCCTGATCGCACGACGGCGGAAAAGCTCAAGAGCACGCCGCTGCACGTGCCCCGCCACCTCCTGCCGCCCACGGAGGAAGACGAGTTCTACCACGTCGATCTCGTCGGCTGCCGCGTGGAGACGCTGGCAGGCGAGCCCGTTGGCGAGGTGATCGACGTACACAATTTCGGCGCCGACGACCTGCTCGAAGTGCGCAAGCCGGACGGCAAGTCGCTCTTCCTCTCGTTCACGAAGGAAGCCGTGCCGCATGTCGATCTCGGCGGAAGGCGCGTCGTGATTTCGCCGATCGAGGAGTCCGAGGACGAGTCTGACGATGAGCCCGAAGCCGGATGACCTTCGCCGCCACCGTTCTCACGCTCTACCCCGAAGCCTTTCCCGGGCCGCTTGGCGTGTCGCTCATAGGCAAGGCGCTGGCGGAGAAGCGCTGGTCGCTCGACACCGTGCAGATTCGCGATTTCGGCGACGGTCCGCACCGCAAGGTCGATGATGCCCCTGCGGGCGGCGGCGCGGGTCTCGTGATGCGCCCGGACGTGGCCGCCGCCGCCGTCGACAGCGTGCCGCGTAACGAGCGCCCGCTTCTCTTCCCGTCGCCGCGCGGCAAGCCGTTCACGCAGGCCATGGCGCGGGAATGGTCGCACGGTCCCGGCCTCATGATCTTCTGCGGACGCTTCGAAGGCCTCGACGAGCGTGTGATCGAGGCCCGCCAGATGATCGAGGTCTGCGTGGGCGACGCGGTGCTCATGGGCGGGGAAGTTGCGGCGCAGCTCATCCTTGAGGCCACCGTCCGGCTGCTGCCCGGCGTGCTGGGCAACGAGGCATCCGCCACTGAAGAGAGTTTCGAGGGCGGGCTGCTGGAGCACCCCCAGTTCACCAAGCCGCGCGTCTGGGAGGGCCGCGATACGCCGGAGGTCCTGCTGTCCGGGGACCACGCGAAGGTCGAGGCGTGGCGCAAGGCCGAACGGGTCAGGCTCACGCAGGAGCGGCGGCCGGATTTGCGGGGGGAAAATACCTGACTGTCGACCCTCGCCCGCTTGCGGGAGAGGGACAGACCGCAGCGAAGCGAAGGTCAGGGTGAGGGTCCGGTCTCTCAGGAGGAGTCTCGTTCTGCGCCACTGCGCCCTCACCCGGAGGCGTGCCGCGTCATCCCTCTCCCGCTCAGGCGCGGGAGAGGGAATCTGAGGCTGGACAAAACCGCCCCGTCCGCCTATACGCCCCGCTCTTTACGCAGTCTCTTTCGGAAGCGGCGGGGAAACCCGGCTCGCTCGCGTGGCCCATGAACCTGATCCAGACCCTCGAAAAAGAAGAAGTCGCCCGCGTCACGGTCGGCAAGAAGATCCCCCACTTCTCGCCCGGCGACACGCTGCGCGTGAACGTGAAGATCAAGGAAGGCGAGCGCGAGCGCGTCCAGGCCTATGAAGGCGTGTGCATCGCGCGCTCCGGCTCGGACCTCAATGCGAGCTTCACCGTCCGCAAGATCTCCTTCGGCGAAGGCGTCGAGCGGGTGTTCCCGCTGTTCTCGCCGTCGCTCGATTCCATCGAGGTCGTGCGTCAGGGCAAGGTCCGCCGCGCGAAGCTCTATTACCTGCGCGACCGTCGCGGCAAATCGGCCCGCATCACCGAACGCAAGGGCGGCGCCCGCGGCGAAGGCTACGAGGGCGAAGCAGCCCCCGCGCCGGAAGAAACCGCCGCGGAATAGTCTGCGGCGCGCTCCAGCATCGAGTTTCCGCTCGGCCCTGACGCAAGTCGGGGCCGAACTATTTCCGGGCTTGGTTACAACCTATCAGCCCGGAGCGTTCTGTGAGAAATACGGCCTGTGCCCGAAACGCTCGCCCCCTTACGCCCTGATGCGCCGACGGCGGACGCCGTCGAGATCGTCACGCTCGGCTGCCGTCTCAACGGCGCCGAAAGCGACGCGATGCGCACGCATGCAGCGGATGCGGGTCTGCGGGACGCCGTGATCATCAACACCTGCGCCGTCACCGGCGAAGCCGTGCGCCAGGCGCGGCAGGCGATCCGGCGCGCACGCCGCGACCGGCCGGGCGCCACCGTGATCGTCACGGGATGCGCCGCGCAGATCGATCCGCAATCCTTCGCCGACATGCCCGAAGTGGACCGCGTCATCGGCAACACCGAGAAGATGTCCGCAGCCGCCTTCGCGCCCGATCTCGGCGAGCGCGTGCGCGTGGCCGACATCATGACCGTGCGCGAAACCACGCCGCATCTCGCTGACGGTTTTTCCTCGCGCACCCGCGCCTACGTGCAGGTGCAGAACGGTTGCGACCATCGCTGCACCTTCTGCGTGATCCCGTTCGGACGCGGCAATTCGCGGAGCGTTCCCGCGGGCGCGGTGATCGACCAAATCCAGGCGCTCGTGGCGCGCGGCTGCCCGGAAGTGGTGCTGACCGGCGTCGATCTCACATCGTGGGGCGCCGATCTCCCGGGCGCGCCGCAACTCGGCAACCTCGTCGCGCGCATCCTGAAGCTCGTTCCCGACCTTCCCATGCTGCGCCTCTCCTCGCTCGACGTGATCGAGATGGATGAGACGCTGTTTGAGCTCGTCACGGGCGAAGCGCGCATCGCGCCGTACCTGCACCTCTCGCTGCAACACGGGCACGACATGATCCTGAAGCGCATGAAGCGTCGGCACAGCCGCGCTGCGGCGGTCGATCTGTGCACGCGCCTCAAGGCGGCGCGGCCCGAAATTGCATTGGGCGCCGACGTGATCGCCGGCTTCCCGACGGAAACGGAAGAGCATTTGCAGGCGACCGTCGATCTCGTCGCCGACTGCGACCTCTCCTTTCTCCACGTCTTTCCCTTCAGCCCGCGCGAAGGAACGCCCGCTGCGCGAATGCCGCAACTCCCCCGGCACGAGATCAAGACGCGTGCGGCACGGTTGCGTGCGACGGGCGCGTCCGCACTGGCGCGCCATCTCGATCGCTGGGTCGGGTGCGAGGCGACGGCGCTCGTCGAGGAGCCGGGCGTTGCGCGCCTGTCGGACTTCACCCGCGTCAATCTTCCCGCTGGACCCGCCGACGCCGGCGCCTACATCCGCATGCGCCTGTCGTCTCACGACGGCGAGGCGCTGAACGGGATCGTCCTGTAATGTCTGGTTTCTGGGGTTTCGGGAAAAAGAAGGACGCGGCGCCTGCAGCGGCGCCGACGCCCGCCGCCGAACCCGCGCGCGAGAAGGACTTCTTCGGTCGTCTCTTCACGGGCCTTGCGAAATCTTCGGCGAAACTCACCGAAGATGTCGCGGGCGTATTCACAAAGAAAACCCTCGACCAGCAGACGCTCGACGATCTCGAGGAAATGCTGATCCGCGCGGACATGGGCCCACAGGCGGCGGGCAAGATCGTCGCGATGATCGCCAAGGACAGGTTCAAACGCGAGATGGGCGACAACGAGGTCCGCCTCGCGCTGGCCGACGCCGTCGCTGCCGTGATGAAACCGCGCGAACGCCCGCTCGACCTCACAGACGGTCCGCGCCCGCGCGTGGTGCTCGTCGTCGGCGTCAACGGCTCGGGCAAGACGACCACCATCGGCAAGCTGTGCTGGCTCCTGTCGCAGAGCGGCGCGAAGGTCGTCGTCGGCGCGGCGGACACGTTCCGTGCAGCGGCCATCGAACAGCTTGGCGTCTGGGCGCAACGCTCCGGCGCGCAGTTCGTCGCGCGCGCGCAAGGGTCCGACGCCGCAGGCGTCGCCTATGAGGCGGCGGCGCTCGGCAAGAAGGAAAACGCCGACGTCGTGCTCATCGACACGGCCGGTCGTCTCCAGAACCGCGCGGAACTGATGGGCGAGCTCGACAAGATCATGCGCGCGATCCGCAAGGTCGACGACGAGTATCCCCACGAGACCCTTATCGTTCTGGACGCCACCGTAGGCCAGAACGCGTTGTCGCAACTCGAAGCTTTTCGTACGACGGCCAACGTCACCGGCCTCGTGATGACCAAGCTCGACGGTACGGCCAAGGGCGGCGTCCTTGTCGCCATCGCCGAGCACCACGCGTTGCCTATCCATTTCATCGGTGTGGGCGAATCTGCGGAAGACCTTCAGCCATTCAATGCGCAGGCCTTCGGTCGCGCTCTCGCAGGCGTGCAAAGCTGATCCATGCTCGAATTCAATGACCTCTCCTACCGCATCGGCGGCCGGCCGCTGTTTGACGGCGCCAGCGCCTTCATTGCCGATGGCTGGAAGGTCGGCCTGATCGGCCGCAACGGCACGGGAAAATCCACACTGCTGCGCCTCATCCGCGAGGAAGCGGGCAAAGGTGACGGCTCCATCCGCATCAAGCGCGGCGCGCGCATGGGCTTCGTTGCGCAGGAAGTTGCGGCGACCGATGAGCCGCTGCTGGAGGTGGTGCTTGCTGCGGACGAAGAACGCCACGCGCTGATGCAGGAAGCGGAAACCGCCACCGATCCGCACCGCATCGCCGAAATCCACATGCGCCTTTTCGACATCGATGCGCACTCGGCGGAGGCGCGGGCGGCGGAAATCCTCGTCGGTCTCGGCTTCGAGCAGGGCGATCTCACCCGCGCGACGCGCGAGTTCTCCGGCGGCTGGCGCATGCGAGCGGCGCTCGCGGGCGTGCTGTTCTCGACGCCGGACCTGCTGATCCTCGACGAACCGACGAACTATCTCGATCTCGAAGGCGCCTCGTGGCTTGAATCCTACCTGCGCAAGTATCCCAACACCGTCGTCGTGGTGAGCCACGACCGCGAAATGCTGAACCGGTCGGTGACGCACATTCTCGCGCTTGCGGACCTCAAGCTCGAAATTCATCCGGGCGGCTACGACACATACCTGCGCAAGCGCGCCGAGAAGGTGGCGAACCTAGCGTCCCAGAAGGTGAAGCAGGACGCCGAGCGCGAACATCTGCAGAAATTCGTCGACCGCTTCCGTGCGACGGCGTCGAAGGCGCGCCAGGCGCAGAGCCGCATCAAGATGATCGAGAAGATGAAGGACATCAGCGTGCCGCTCGCGGACCGCGCGACGCCCTTCAAGTTTGAAGACCCCGCCGAACTCGCCGATCCGCTGCTGCAACTCGAGGACGCCGATCTCGGCTACGTCGAGGGCGTGCCGGTTTTGCGGAACGTGAATTTCCGTCTCGATCACGACGACCGCATCGTCATCATCGGCCCGAACGGTCAGGGCAAGACGACGCTGGTGAAATCCATCGGCGCGCGGCTCCAGCTGTTGAAGGGCCAGCGCCGCGCGTCGAAGGCCGTGAAGATCGGCTATTTCAGCCAGGATCAGCTCGACGAACTGCACGCGGGCGAAACACCGCTCGATCACATCCGCGATCTCGCGCCGAACCTGAGCCCCGCGCAGCATCGCAGCATCGCCGCGCAGATGGGCTTCGGCCACGAGAAGATCCAGACGCCGGTGGAGAAACTCTCCGGCGGCGAGAAGGTGCGCCTGCTGCTTGGCCTCATGGCCTACACCAAGCCGCACGTGCTCATCCTCGACGAACCGACGAGCCACCTCGACATCGACAGCCGCGAAGCGCTGATCCACGCGCTCAACGACTACAACGGCGCGGTGCTGCTCATCACCCACGATGTCTATCTCGCGGAGGCGTGCGCAGATCGTCTGTGGCTCGTCCACAACGGGCGCGCCAAGCAGTACGATGGCGATCTCTCCGATTATCGCACGCTGGTGCTGAGCGCAGACCGGCCGGCGACAAGCGGCGCGGCGAAAGGCCTGTCCACCAAGCCGCTCGCGCCGGCGACTGGCGACGAACCGAAGCGCGCATCCCTCGGCGCATTGAAGCACAAGGTCGCCGAGCTCGAAAAAGAGATGGACACGTTCCAGCGTGACATCTCGCGCATCGACCTTGCGATTGCAGCGCCCGGCCTCTTCGAACGTGATCCCGCGCGCGGCGCAGCACTCAGCAAGGATCGCGCGGCCCTGACGCAGCATCTGCAGCAGGCCGAAGAGCGCTGGCTTGAAGCGAGCGAAGCGCTCGAAGCGGCCAAGAGGGGCGCGTGAGCGAGGCGCCTCTGCCGCCGGTGATCTACATCGACGCCGACGCCTGTCCTGTGAAGGAAGAGATTTACCGCGTCGCCCAGCGGTGTGCGTTGCAGGTGTTCGTCGTCGCCAACAGCTTCATGCGCGTGCCACAGCACCCGCTGATCAAGATCAACGTCGTCGACGCCGGCCCCGATGTGGCCGACGACTGGATCGCGGAGCGGGCGGGCGCGGGCGACCTCGTTGTGACCAACGACATCCCGCTGGCGTCCAGGTGCCTCGACAATGGCGCCGAGGTGCTGGCCCCGACGGGCAAACCCTTCACGGCCTCATCGATCGGGTCGGCGCTCGCCCAGCGCGAACTGATGGAGCACCTGCGCTCCTTCGGCGAGGGCCAGGGCGGCCCGAAGCCCTTCTCGCAGCAGGACCGCTCCCGCTTTCTCTCCGCGCTCGACGCCGCCGTCACGCGGGCCCGGCGCCGCAAGTCCGCCTGATGCGCCTGATGCGCCTGACAGCATCAGGCTCTGGTCCAACGCCCGGCGCATGTCGTAAAGGCCCCACATGAGCGAAGCCGAAGCCGCCAAACCCGCAGACCCGAACGCCGCCGCAAAGCGAGGCGGAGGCCAGATTCTGGTCGATCTCGGCCCGGTCATCATCTTCATGCTGACCTACAATCTCTCCCGCGGCCGCGTGCCTGAGGGCGAGGAGATCTATCTCGCCACCGGGGTATTCCTCGTGGCGACGCTCATCGCGGTCGCATACGCATGGTTCAGGCAGAAGCGCCTGCCGCCGATGTTGATCGTGACGGCGGTGGTCGTTACCGTTTTCGGCGGACTGACGTTGGCGCTGCACGATCCCGTGTTCATCAAGATGAAGCCGACCATCGTGAACCTGCTCTACGCGGGCGTGATCCTCGGCGGCCTCGCGGTGAAGCAGAACCTCTGGAAGATGCTGTTCGAAGGCGCCTTCCCCGCGCTGCCGGAAAAGGTCTGGACGACATTCGCGCTGCGCTGGGGTGTGTTCTTCCTGTTTCTCGCGGGCCTGAACGAGTTCATCTGGCGCAATTTTTCCGAAGCGTTCTGGGCGAACTTCAAGGTGTTCGGCGTGATGCCGCTCACCTTCCTGTTCATGCTCGCCAACATGCCGCTGCTGATGAAGCACATGCCGAAGGACGACACTCCGAAGGCGTGAGTCAGCGATAGATCTGCCCCGGCGGGTTGCCGAACGGCGCCTGCGCGCCTTCGCGCCACGCCGCAAAGTGCTCAAGCGCCCACTTCACGGACGGAAACGCAAGCTCACCCCAGGGGATCTCGCCCCATGTCAGCAATGCGACCTCAGTGCTCTCGGGCCCGACCGCCACTTCGGGATCGAGCAACCGCGCGCGGTACATGAGCTGCACCTGACTGATGCGCGGCACCGAGTAACAGGCGAGCAGCCCCTCGATCTCGATCCTGGCGCAGGCCTCCTCCAAGGCTTCGCGCATGGCGCCCTCCTCGGCGGTCTCGCGCTCCTCCATGAAGCCGGCCGGCAACGTCCAGAACCCGCGACGCGGCTCGATGGCGCGTTTGCAGAACAGGATGCGGTCGCCGAAGGTCACGACGGACCCGACGACGATCTTTGGATTCACGTAGTTGATGAATCCGCACGTGTCGCAAACGTCGCGATGGCGGTCCTCCCCGTCGGGTATGCGGGAGACGAATGACGGCGGGGGAGGCGGGGTAGGCATGACAGAACAGTGACCCGGACACACCCGGGCGTCAAAGTTTCGGGTGCGATCACGGATTTGTGGTCGTTCCAGCGCCGAAAAGTTACGCTCCCGGCCCATGGGCCGCTGGCTGGCGGCGAAGCGTCCGGGGCGACATGAGCGATACCACTGAACCGGAGACCTTCGTGCTCGCGCGCTCGCCGGGCCATCTTCTCCACCGCGCGCAGCAGCGCGCCGAAGAGGTCTTTGCGACGCTCCTCGGCAACGACCACGTGACCTTGCGACAGTTCGCGGTGCTTGCAGCGGTCGATAACGCCGCGGGACTTTCGCAGGCCGACCTCGTGCGCGTCACCGGCATCGACCGCTCGACGCTCGCCGACATGATGGCGCGCCTGGAAAAGAAGGGCCTGATCACGCGGGAGAAGTCCGCCGACGACAAGCGCGCCAAGACCGTTCGCCTGACCGGCAAGGGACGTACGCGGTTGAGCGAGACCTCGGCATGCGCGATGGCGGCTGACGCAGCGATCGTCGATGCTTTGCCCAAGAACAAGCGGCGCGCATTCCTCGGCACCCTGCGGTCGCTGGTCGAGGCGATCGACGCCGCCGCCGAAGCGGATGCGCGAAAGATCCCGATGGACCGGCGGCGCAAGGGCAAGAAAGACAAGAAGGCGAAGCCGGAAAAGACGAAGCACGCCGACAAGAAGCGCTGAACCCTCCCTCCCCTTGATGGTCGGGGAGGGAGTGCCATTTCAGACTTGTTCGAAGGACGGCCTCACGACGCCTTGGCGAGATTGCGCAGCACGTAGTGCAGGATCCCGCCATTGTTGTAGTAGTCGAGTTCGTTCTCGGTATCGATGCGGCACATGACGGGCGCGGTCTTTACCGAACCATCCGCCGACTTGATCGAGACCGTCATGCGCTGACGCGGCTTGATGGTGGTGATGCCGGCGATATCGACGACCTCATCACCCTTCAGGCCAAGCGACGCCCAGGTCACGCCGTCCTGCAACTGCAGCGGCACAACGCCCATCCCGATCAGGTTCGAGCGGTGGATGCGCTCGAAGCTCTCCGCGATCACTGCGCGCACGCCGAGAAGACGCGTGCCCTTCGCCGCCCAGTCGCGCGAAGAACCCGTGCCGTATTCCTTGCCCGCGAAGATCACGAGGGGGCGCTTCTCGGCGATGTACTTCATCGCCGCGTCGTAGATCGGCATCGTCTGGCCAGAGGGGATGTGCTTCGTGTTCCCCCCTTCAGCGCCGCCCATCATCGCGTTCCTGATGCGGATGTTGGCGAAGGTGCCGCGCATCATCACTTCGTGATTGCCGCGCCGCGCGCCGTAGGAGTTGAACTCCGATTTCGGCACCTGGTGCGCCTGCAGGTATTCGCCCGCAGGTGAAGCCGCCTTGATGTCGCCCGCGGGCGAGATGTGGTCGGTGGTTATGGAATCGCCGAACAGGGCGAGGATATTGGCGCCGGCGATGTCCGTCGGCGGCGTCGGCGTCATCGACAGGCCTTCGAAGTACGGCGGGTTCTGCACATAGGTGCTGCCCGGCGCCCAGTCGTAGGTCTGACCGCCGCTGGTCTTGATGCCCTGCCAGTGAACGTCGCCCTTGAACACGTCGCCATAACGGCTCGCGAACATCTCCGGCGTCACGCAGGTGCGCACTGCTTCCGCGACATCCTGCGGCGTGGGCCAGATGTCTGCGAGATAGACGGGCTTGCCGTCGCTGCCGGTTCCGATCGGGTCCTTCACCAGATCGATGCTCATGTCGCCGGCGATGGCGTAGGCGACCACCAGCGGCGGCGAGGCGAGATAATTCGCGCGCGTATCGGGATTCACGCGACCTTCGAAGTTGCGGTTGCCGGAAAGCACCGACGTCGCGACGAGATTGCCGGACTTGATCGCCGCAGTGATTTCATCGGCCAGCGGACCGGAGTTGCCGATGCAAGTCGTGCAGCCGTAACCGACGAGATTGAAACCGAGCGCATCGAGATCGCCCTGCACGCCGGCCTTCGCCAGATAGTCCGTGACCACCTGCGAGCCGGGCGCGAGCGACGTCTTCACCCAAGGCTTCACCGTCAGCCCCTTCTTGCGCGCGTTGCGCGCCAGCAGGCCGGCGCCGATCAGCACGCTCGGGTTCGACGTGTTGGTGCAGCTCGTGATCGCCGCGATCACGACGGAGCCATGCTTCAGTGCAAAGTCTTTGCCTTCGACCTTCACGGTCGCGCCTGCCTTGTCCGCGCCGACGCCGAATTCCTTTTCGAGACCGCCGGTGAAAGCGGCGGCGGCCGTGGAGAGCGGCACGCGATCCTG
>CAZGYQ010000015.1:0-24174 GCA_964530695.1 uncultured Caulobacteraceae bacterium | reverse complement strand
GCTTCGGGCCGGCGAGAGACGGCACGACAGTGGCGAGATCGAGTTCGAGCGTGTCGGTGAACGTGGGCTCCGGCAGGTCCGGACGCCACATCATGTTGGCCTTCGCATAGGCCTCCACGAGCGCCACGCGATCGGACGCACGACCCGACGTCTTCAGGAAGGCGATGGTGTCGCCGTCGATCGGGAAGAAGCCGCAGGTCGCGCCATATTCCGGCGCCATGTTGGCGATCGTCGCGCGATCTTCCAGCGACATGGAATCGAGTCCGGGGCCGTAGAACTCCACGAACTTGCCGACCACGCCCTTCTTGCGCAGCATCTGCGTGACGGTGAGCACGAGATCGGTCGCGGTGGCGCCTGCGGGGATCTTGCCCGTGAGCTTGAAGCCGATGACTTCGGGAATGAGCATCGAGATCGGCTGGCCGAGCATGGCCGCTTCCGCCTCGATGCCGCCCACGCCCCAGCCAAGCACGGCAAGACCGTTGATCATCGTCGTGTGGCTGTCGGTGCCGACGACCGTATCGGGATAGGCAACCGTGTCCTTGCCGTCAGCGGCGGTCCACACGGTCTGCGCGAGATATTCGAGGTTCACCTGGTGGCAGATGCCGGTGCCCGGCGGCACGACGCGGAAATTGTCGAACGCCGAGGCGCCCCAGCGCAGGAACTGGTAGCGCTCGAGATTGCGCTGGTATTCGGCCTCGACGTTCTTCCTGAAGCTGTCGCCCTGCCCGAAATAGTCGACCATCACGGAGTGGTCGATGACCAGATCGACGGGCACCAGCGGGTTGATCTTCTTCGGGTCCGTGCCGAGTTTCGTGGTCGCGTCACGCATCGCCGCAAGATCGACGACCGCGGGCACGCCGGTGAAATCCTGCATCAGCACGCGCGCCGGCGTGAAGCCGATCTCGTGCTCTTCCTTGCCTTTGTTCGTCAGCCAGTTGGCGACGGCCTGGATGTCTTCCTTCTTGATCGCCCACCCGTCTTCCTTGCGGAGCAAATTCTCAAGCAGCACCTTGAGCGAAACCGGCAGGCGCGAAATGTCGCCAAGGCCGTTCTTCGACGCCTCCGCGAGCGAGTAATAGACATAGGTCTTGCCGCCCGCGGTGAGTTCCCGGCGGGCTTTGAAACTGTCGATGCTGGACATGAGCGATCGTCCTTCAAAAAGGGGTTGGTGATCGCAAGCGCGTCGGGGAGCGCCCCTTTGCCGGATTCGGACCGGCTGCGCGCGGCAGGACTGGAGATACGCCGCGTCGGGTTAACGTTCAATCAGTACTCGGGACGCGGGGCGGCGAAAATCGCGCCCGGCGACGAATTGCAAGCCGTTCTCATCTAGCGCTCGCCTTGACACCATTGCCTCGCGCGCGGACTAGCGGGCGATGCACCGCGCCCACGTCACCGCCAACACCCGGATCGCCGCGTGAGCGTCCGCGTCGAGGTCGACGATCTCGCGATCGAGCGCGGTGGCATGGAGCTGTTCGCGCACCTGTCGTTTGTCGCGCCGCCGGGCGCGCACGTGGCGCTGACCGGCCGCAACGGCGCAGGCAAGACGAGCCTCCTGCGCGCGCTGGCGGGTTTCCTGAAACCCAGCGCGGGCGCGATCCGGTTCGACTGCGGCGACGACGCGCCGCGTCACACGCACTTCCTTGGCCACCGCGACGGCCTGAAGGGCGCGCTCGACGTCCGCGAACACCTGACCTTCTGGCGCGACCTGCTTGGCGGCGCCGGCGACCCCGATGCAGCTCTGGAGCGCGTCGGCCTTGCGCACATCTCGGACCTGCCCGCCCGCGCGCTGTCGGCGGGACAAGGCCGGCGCCTTTCGATCGCCCGGCTGCTGGTTGCGCCGCGCGCGGTGTGGCTTCTCGACGAGCCCGCCGCCGCGCTCGACACCGCGGGAAAGGCGCTTCTCACGGGGATCATCGAAGAACACCGCGCGGGCGGCGGGGTCGTGATCGCGGCGGTTCATGAACCGCTCGGCGCGCCCGACAGTGAAGTGAGGGTCGGCGCATGAGCCTCGCCGCCGCCATCGGCGCCGTGTTCCGGCGCGATCTTCGCCTCGCGTGGTCCGGCGGGGGCGCCGCCGCGCCGCTCGGCTTTTTCGCGGGCGCGACGACCTTGATCCCGCTGACGGTCGGCCCCGATCTCGAGACGCTGACGCGCATCGGCCCGCCGATCCTGTGGGTCACCGTCGCGCTCGCCGCGCTCATGATCCTCGAACGCCTGTTCCAGGCCGATCTCGAGGACGGCAGTCTCGACCAGCTGCACCTCACGGATGCCCCGCTGGAGTTCATCGTCGCGGCCAAGGGCGCGGCGCTGTGGGTCGGCATCGGCCTGCCGCTGGCGGTGACGGCGCTGCCGGCGGCGCTGGCGCTGCAGACGCCGCCGCACGCGACGCTGGCGGTCGCGGCGGGACTGCTGGTCGGCCTCGCCGCGTTCATCGGCTTCGGCCTGTTCGGGGCAGCTTTGGCGGCGGGCGTGCGGCGCGGCGGCGTGCTGATCGCGATCCTCGTGCTGCCCTTCTTCGCGCCGCCGATCATCTTCGGGGCTGCGGCGGCCGCGCAGGCGGCGAATGGAGGATTGCTCACGCCGGCGTTCGCGCTCCTCTGCGGCTGCGCGCTGGGAGCCGTGGCGCTTGGGCCTATCGGCGCGGCGGCGGCGCTCCGGCTGCAATCTTCGTGAAATGTCGCACCGCCCTGAGTCGCATTGCGCCGACCGCCTGCGCCCGATAGGCCTTCTTGATGCTTGCCTGGTTCGCCAATCCTGAGCGCTTCATGCGCCTGAGCGCGTGGGCGCTCCCGCTCGCGACGACGATCGCGCTCGTCCTGTTCGCCGTCGGCCTGCCGTGGGCGCTGCTGTTCTCGCCGGCCGATTTCCGCCAGGGCGACAGCGTGCGGATCATGTTCGTGCACGTGCCGGCGGCGTGGTGGGCGCTCGGCATCTACGTCTTCATGGGCGTCGCCAGCCTCATGGGTCTGGTCTGGAAACACGCTCTGGCGGACGTGGCGGCCCGCGCCGCGGCGCCGATCGGCGCGGCCTATGCGGCGCTCTGTCTCGTCACGGGCTCCTTCTGGGGCGCGACGACGTGGGGCACCTGGTGGGAGTGGGACGCGCGCATGACTTCGGTGCTCGTGCTGTTTCTCACCTATGTGGGCTATCTCGCTCTCTGGGCGGCCATCGAGGACGAGCAACGCGCGGCGCGGCTCGCGGGGCTTCTGTGCCTCGGCGGCCTCATCAACATTCCGATCGTGCATTTCTCCGTCGACTGGTGGAACAGCCTGCACCAGGCCGCGAGCATCCTGCGCAAGGGCGGCTCGGCGATGGACCCCAGCATGTTGCGACCGTTGTTCGTCGTGGCCTTCGCCTATCTTGCGGCCTTCGTCGCGCTGCTGTTCGCCGGGATGCGTGCGCAGGTGTTCCGCCGCCGCGCGCTTGCGGCGGCCATGCGCCGGGCGCGCGCGGCATGAGCGAAGCACTGAGCCAACTCATGGCAAGCGAACACTGGCCCTACGTCTGGCCCTGCTATCTGCTGGCCGTGCTGACGTTTGCAGCCCTCACCGTGCGCGCGCTGGCGGACCTTTCGCACTGGAAGAAGCGCGCTGCGCGGGATGACCGCAAGGATGAGTGACGACCGCCCGCCGCTCGCCAGGCGACTGATGGCCTTCGCACCGTTCATTGCATTCGCCGCACTGCTGGCAGTCGTCTGGGTGACGCTGTCCTCCGGCGGCGCGCGCAACGAGAACTTCAAGACCGGCATGCTGGGAAAGCCCGTGCCGGCGTTCGAGCTTGCGCCGCTGCGCGAAGGCGCGCCGATCACGCCGGCGACGTTCAGAGGCAAGCGGTATCTGGTGAACTTCTTCGCCTCGTGGTGCGTGCCGTGCCGCTATGAACACCCGTGGCTGGTGGACCTGAAGACCCGCGGCGTCATCGTGATCGGCGTCGCGTACAAGGATGCGCCGGAAAAGACCGAGGCGTTCCTGCAGCGCGAAGGCGATCCCTTCGCCGCGATCGGTCAGGATCCGACGGGCCGCCTCGGCCTTGAACTCGGCATCGCCGGCGGGCCGGAGACCTTCGTTATCGACGAGAACGGCGCGATCCTCGCGCTGCACCGCGGTCCGCTCACGGAAGATGTGATGCGCGAGAAGATCCTGCCGGCGTTAGGGCTGCGGTAGCGCCGGCGGCGGCAGGAAGGTCGCAAGCGGCGGCGCGAGATCGGCGTAGTCGTCCGGTCGCAGGCCGAAGGCCCAGGGCGCCGCGCGGGCGTTGATCCCTGCGGCTTCCGCTTCCTTCTCGGGCTTTTCCGCGCGCGCGATCATCTTCACCCAGAACTTGTCGTCCGGCTCGGCGAAGAGATCGGCCTCGATGAGCAGGCCGTCGAAGGTCCGCACCTGTACGCGCGCCTGCGGCAGGCCGCCGATGGCCGCAGCCTGGCGCACATCGACCGGCTGCAGGCGTGCGAGCCCGGACGCCGCGGCCGCGACGCCCGATGGCGAAATGACGTTCAACCCCGCATTCGGCGGCGCCAGCGCGAAGCTCTGCTCGTTGCTGTCGCGCGCGATCGCGTAGCCGCCGCCCGCCGCGAACGAGAGATCCACCCGCGCGATGCGCGCCTTGTCGAGCTCGAAGGGCACCAGATCGAGCCATTGCGCTGGGTCGCTCAACGACGGCATGTCGCCCTTCACCTGCCACGTCTGCGCCTGATCGGGCTTGCGCAGGAAGAGCGCGCCGCCCTGTTCGGCGTGAAGGATCAGATCGGCGAAGCGCGCGCCGCGCGCATCTTCCACCTGCACCAGCACGCCTGAGCCGCCCTTTGCAGGATCGCCAAGGCCGAGACGCTCATGACGTTCGGGGTCGCGCGTCATCGGCCGCAGATAGGCCAGCGATTCAAGGCCGCGCGTGAACTGCGCCAGCCGCTCGCGCCGCACCGGATAGTTGCCGCGATCCTTGAGCGCCCAGCCCTTTTCGGTGCGCTGGATCTCGTAGCGGGAATCTTTCGAGACGATGGTGATCTTTGTCGCCTCGACAGCCTTCTGCGCGAAACTCGGCAGCACGAGGCCGGCCGCCGCTTCCGCATCCCGCGAGCGCGCCTGGATGCCCACCGTGATCGCGGCGAGCGCCGCAACAGCCGCAGCCAACGCGACCACCAGCGTCGCGCGGCGGCGACGCTCCTGCGCGAGTTCCGTGATCATGCCGCGCCTCCGGTCTTGCCGTCTTCAGCCTTCATCATGTCGGCAAGCTTCGCATCCGTCGTGCGCCGCTGCCGGCGGATCATCATGTAGACGCCCGCCGCCGCCACCAGCAGCGGCGCGAGCCACACGTTGAGCAGCACGAGCCAGCCTTCGAGGCGGTCCAGTTCGGTGCGATAGCCGCGTTCCACGGCGCGCAGCTGCTTGCGAACCTCAAGCGCCTTGGCGCGGAACTTCTCGATCTGCGTGCGCTCCTCGCCGGTGAGTTCGGCGCCGAGATTGCCGGAGAAGAAGCCCGAACCCTGCCCCTTGGCTTCCAGCGCCCGCAGGCCCTGCTCTGTCTCGGCGAGTTCCGACTGGAGTTGCTCCTGCGTCTCCACCATGCGCGCCTGCGCGTTGTTGCGGATGTCTTCGACGACCTTCATCCGGCGCAGGCTCGGCGCGCGAGAACGCAGGGAAACGAGCGCGTCGCTGCCGCCGAGCTGGTCGATGGCGTTGAGCACGAACGCGGCGTTGTCGAGCAACGGCTGACGCTGGCGGCCATCGAGATAGAAATTGTCGTCGAGGAAATCGACGTCGCTGACAAGAATGATCGCCGCTTCGCCGGCGGAAGCCGCCACGTGCAGCGCATCCGGCGCAGCGACAACCGTCGCAGGACGCGCGGCGCCGAAGGACGACGCAAGTTTCCCTGAAAGGCGCACCGCCACGGTCTCCTGACGCGACGCAGGCACGTACTGTTGCAGCAGCATGTCCGGCGCGGGCCGCGACAGCGCGATCTCGCCGGGAATGCGCATGGTCTCGCCCGACGTGCGCGCGAGCGGTGTGACGACAATGCCCGGCGTCGGCGTCCATGTGAGCGCGCCCGGCGCGCCGACATTCATGCCGCGCGTCAGACTCGCCGTGACCAGATCCTCGCGGTTCATCTGCGCGGCGGGAATTTCGAAGAAGAGCGGCTGCGGCATCACAATGGGTTGCCCGGCGGGGCCCATCGTCTGGATCGGCAGCGCGTGGGCGCGATCGATGACCGCCTCGGCGCTCATCGCGACGCCCCACTTCTGCAGGAACATCGGCAGGCTCGACATCGAGGTCGACGGATCGGCCGGCATGCCGAACGGCCCCGGCGCCTGCGCCGCCATCACGGCAGCCGGATCAAGCGCGATGAACGCGCGGCCCTTGGTCATCAGGAACTGGTCGATGACGTAGAGCTGCTGCTCGCTGAGCGCCCACGGATGGATGATGGCGAGGAGATCGGTCTCGGGATCGACGCCCGAGAAATCCACCGGCAGTTTCTCCACGTCGGCCATGCGCGCGAGTTCGCCGACGATGTAAGGCTGTCCGCCCTGACCGCCGGCCTCCTGCGCGGCCATTTCCGGCTCCCACGGGAGCGAGGTGATCAGCGCAACCTTCTTGCGGTCGGCGTTCTGCAGTTCGGCGATCAGGCGCGTCAGCTCGTACTCGAGGAACGGCTCGCGGTCCCACGCGAGTTGCGGGATCGACACCTTCTCGTCGACGGCGTTGGCGCCCATGATGCCGAGATAGATCGGATCGGCGCCTTGTTCGGGATTGAGGGGTTCAAGGCCCGCCGCGACCGCCTGGTCCTCCGCTTCCGTGAAGCGGACGGGATCGACCTCGAGGATGCGCACCTTGCCGCGAGAGCGCCGCGCGTAGGTCTGCAGCAATTCGCGCACGCGCGCGCCATAGGTCCGCACCTGCGGGTAAGCCGCGGCGGCGTCGCGCGAATAGAAGAAGGTGAGCGTCACCGGCTCGTTCAGGTCAGCCAGCGTGCGCTTGGTGCCCTTCGAGATCGAGTAGATTTGGTTTTCCGTCAGGTCGAGGCGCACGCTGGAAAACCAGTTCGACACCACGATGTTGCCTGCGAGGAAGAACACCGCGAGCGCGGCGAAGACGATGAGAGCGAAACGACGGGCGGACATGTGATCAGCCTCCGCGCCGCGCATCGACAGCGAGCACCGAGCCCGTGAGCGCGAGCGCAATCAGCGACAGGAAATAGACGAGAGAGCGCAGTTCGATCACGCCGCGCTGGGCGGCGTCGAAATGGTGCAGGATCGAGAGCGAGGAAATGCCCTCCGCCAGACCGCCGCCGACCGCTCCCTTCAGGAAGCCCAGCACCAGCGGCAGGCCGGCGGCCGTCATGACGAAGGAGACAAGCACCGCCAGCACGAACGCCACGACCTGCGTGGACGTCAGCGCGGAGAGCGCCGCCCCGATGGCGATGTAGGCGCCGGCCATGAGGAAACTGGCGAGATAGCCGACGAAGATCGCCGCGTTGTCCGGCGAGCCCAGGAAATTGACCGTCACCCAGAGCGGGAACGTCAGCACCAGCGCGATGCCGGCGACGCTCCACGCCGCAAGGAACTTGCCGAGCGCCAGCGCCCAGGTCGGCGCGGGTAGCGTGAGCAGCAGCTCGATGGCCCCGGAGCGCGCCTCGTCCGACCACAGCCGCATCGCGATGGTCGGCATGAAGACGATGAACAGCCACGGATGAAACGCGAAGAAGGACGAGAGGTCCGCACGGCCCTGATCGAAGAAACCACCCACCTGGAAGGTGAACGTGCCGACCGCAATCAGGAACACCGCCACGAACACATAGGCGAGCGGCGTGGTGAGATAGGCGAGGATCTCGCGCCGGTAGACGGCCAGCAGACTTTTCACAGCCCTTCCTCCCCGCCGGTGAGCGCCAGGAACGCCGCTTCGAGCCCGCCGTGCTCCTTCGCGAGATCGGCCGGCTTCGCGTCGGCGATCAGCTTGCCCTTGTTGATGACGATCGCGCGCGTGCAGACCGCCTCGACTTCCTCGAGGCTGTGCGTCGACAGGATCACGCCGCGCTCCTTGCCGAGGCGGCGGATGAGATCGCGCACGGACTGGCGCTGGTTGGGATCGAGGCCGTCGGTCGGCTCGTCGAGGATGAGCAGCATCGGATCATGCACCAGTGCGGCGGCGAGACCGACGCGACGGCGGTAGCCCTTCGACAGCGTTTCGATGGGACGCCCGATCGCTTCGCCGAGGCTCGTGTCGTGCGCGGCGCGGATCACGGCGTGACGCGCGGCGTCCGTCGCCATGCCGCGGGTTTCGGCGATGAAGCGCAAAAAGGTCCACGGGGTCATCTCCCCGTAGAGCGGCGCGCCCTCCGGCAGATAGCCCACGCGCTCCTGCGCACGGCGGCGATCTTGCGCGATGTCGATGCCGAACACCTTCGCGAACCCGTCTTCGGGCTCGAGATAGCCGGCGATCATGCGCATCGTGGTGGTCTTGCCGGCGCCGTTGGGGCCGAGAAAACCCACCACTTCACCGACATCGATGGAAAAGCTGACATCGTCGACGGCGACCCGGCGACCGAAACTTTTCCGCAAGCCTTCGACTTGCAGCAGCATGTTCGTCCCTTTGGAATCTCACAGGCGGCGGGGGTCTATAGACAGTCGACGCGCTTGTCATCAATGCCCGCAGACGCCGCGGGGCCTCACACCCGCAATGTCAGGCCGCCGTCCACGGCCAGCCCCTGACCAGTGACGAAACCGCCATCTTCCGAGGCGAGAAACAATGCGGCGCGGGCCAGATCGATCGGTTCGCCGAGGCGGCGCAGCACCGACTTCTTCGCCCAGATGTCGGCGACATCGGGCCGGGCCTCCCAGAGCGGGCCGGTCATGCCGGTGCGGATGGCGCCGGGCATGAGGTAGTTGGCGGTGATCCCGTATTTGCCCAGCTCAAGCGCCAGGGTGCGCGTGAGGCCGGCGACGCCCGCCTTGGCGGCGCAGTAGGCGGACAGCCCGTAGTCCGTCCCTTCCGCCATCACCG
This sequence comes from uncultured Caulobacteraceae bacterium, assembly GCA_964530695.1. GTDB lineage: Bacteria > Pseudomonadota > Alphaproteobacteria > Caulobacterales > Aquidulcibacteraceae > VFBF01. The sequence continues at coordinate 15,184 of CAZGYQ010000015.1, read as the reverse complement.
AAGCCGTGTTGATGATCCGCCCGGCCTTCGACTTCACGAGGTGAGGGATCGCGGCGCGGCTCAACCGGAACACGGCGCGCAGATTGACCTCGACCGTGCGGTCGAACGCCTCGTCCGTCATGTCCTGCGCCAGCGCGTTGGAGGCGATGCCGGCGTTGTTGAAGAGGATATCGAGCCCGCCGAACGCCTCGACCGCCGCCGCGATCGTGCGCGCAGGCGCGTCGGCGCCGGAGATGTCGATCTCGAACGCGGTGACGCCGGCGGGCGGCGCGTCCTTGAACTTGCCCGGCAGGTCGACGGCGAGAACCCTTGCGCCCTCGGCCGCGAAGAGCGCCGCACTCGCCGCGCCGATGCCCGACGCCGCGCCCGTGACGATCGCCGATCGAGACGCAAGCCTGCCGTCCATGACTTATCTCCCTGCGCGCAGGGCGTTCGCGCGATTTCCGGAGACCTTCGCGCCGGCGGACGCGCGCGTCCATGTGGACGTTACGGCAAGCGTGAGGAAAAAATCACACCAGAATAACCACGAGCCGAAACGCGCTCATCGCGCGTTGCTGCAGGCATCCATTTTGGGGAATAGTGGGTGGTCGGTTGGGACAGAGATCAACACCGCAAACCAGGGGGCTGGGGGGGCTGATGGTTCTGATCCGCAAGGCCATTCCCTGCCCAACCGACCGACGCTAAAGTCGCCCGGTGTTGCGGCTTACTCAAGGCAACATTTCGTTAGAATCGCCTCAAACAGCCCATTCGGCTGTGAATAACCGCCGTCGCGTGTGAGTAAGGAGCGCCCTTGGGTCGTCCACCGCCGGAAGACGCCGTGTCACAGCCGCCACGGCGGACCATTTTCTTCGATCGGCGGGAGCTCGGCGCGATTCTGTCCGCCTACGGTCGCGGCGTCGCGCAGGGCGAGTGGAAAGACTACGCGATGGATGCGCTGAGTGATCGCGCGCTGTTTTCGATCTACAGGCGCGCCAGCGAAACGCCGCTCTATCAGATTGAAAAGAGGCCGGAATTCGCCAATCGCCAGGGCGCATGGGCGATCCTCTCGGCGCAAGGCATGGTGCTCAAGCGCGGACGCGATCTCGCGGCGCTGCTGCGCTATTTCGACCGGAAGCGGTTCGCACTCGTCGGGGACTGATTCGAATGCATGTGATTCGCACCGAGTGCGTGATTCCCGCGTCGCCTGCGAAAATCTGGGCGGTGCTCGCGGATTTCGCCGCCTATCCGGCATGGAACCCGCTCAATCTCTCGGCTGTCGGCGAAGCGAAGCCGGGCGCACGGGTGGCGATGGTGTTCAGGGATCTTCCGAGCGCAAGGCCGGAAAAAACGATTCGCCAGACCGTGCGCATCGTCGCGGCGGAGCCGGGGCGGGAGCTGGCGTGGGCGGGCAGCGTTCCGCTCATCTTCGATGGTCGCCATGGCTTCCTGCTGACGCCGCAGGACGGTGGAACACATGTGCTGCACACGGAACGGCTGCGGGGCCTGCTGCCCGCCAGCTGGAGCGCCGCAAAGATCGCGCGGGATTTCCTGCCGCACTACGAAGCCGTCAACCGGGCGCTGGCCGCGCGGGTCGCCGCACTCTGATCCGCCAGACGGAAAAAGCGCCCCGACTCTCGCCGGGGCGCTTCAATTATTCCGCACTCACCGGGCGTCAGTCCGTCTAGTCGCGCGAGGAGATGAGCGACAGGATGAACCGGAACAGGTTGATGAAGGTGATGTACAGGTTCAGCGCGCCGTAGGTCGTCGCCACCGCCATGCCGCGAGCGTCGCCTGCGACCTGATAGTACATGTACTTCAGCTGCTGGGTTTCCCACGCCGTGATGGCTGAGAAGAGCAACACGCCGATGATCGAGAAAATGAAGCTGAAGCCGGCGATCGGCTGGCCGGTGAACGCCGCCACGCCGAAGTTCACCAGCCCGGCGATGATCATGCCGAACATGCCCATGATGAGGAACGAGCCCCAGCCGGAGATGTCCTTCTTGGTGGTGTAGCCCCACATGCTGAGCGCGCCGAAGGCCGCCGCGGTGATGAAGAACGCCTTGGCGATGTCCATCATGCCGCCCGGCTGGCCGCCATAGATCATGACGGTGACGCCGAGGCCGGTGCCCATGAGCGCCACGATCGACCAGTAGAGCAGGTTCGCGCCCGTCGGGGACGGGTTCTTCATCGTGAACATGGAGATGAGCAGCAGCGCCAGCGGGCCGAACATCACCACGTAGACCAGCGGCGGGGCCAGCACGACGTTACGGATCGGCTCGACAGTCGCGGAGACGTACGCGAGCGCCCCCGAGATCACCAGACCGAGGGCCATCTTGTTGTAGACGCCCAGCATGAAGGACCGCAGACCGGCGTCCACCGCCATGTCGGCGCGGCCGACCGGGATCGAGCCCGCCTGATGCCGCGAAAAGTCGTTCATCGAATAACCTCCTTCGCCACGGAACGCGTGCCCCGCAGCCTTGCCCGCAATATGGAGATCACCGCCTTGGCGGGCAAGGCCCCGGGAAACCGCGACACGCCCCCGTGAGCCTCCCGGCTGCGGGCTGACATGTGCTTCTTTCCCCCGCGCGGGGAGAGTTCTAGTGTGCAGCCGTTCGATTCGAGAGGAAACCGGGTGGCAGACCCGCAAGATCCAGCCACGCCCCCGGGCGAGCCAAGAAAACCGCTGAGCGAACCGCCGGGCGGCGACGACTGGCGGCTTGAATCGGACGGCGCCAGCGGCCGCCCCGGCGCGCTCTCCCTCATGGCCCGCAAGGCGCTGGAGACATTCCTGCGCTATTTTGTGGCGTCCGGGGCGGTCCTCCAGGCCACACTGAGCCAGAGCGGACGCATCCTCAGCGCCGGCGCGGCGGAAACTGGACGAGCAATCCAGGGTGGCGTGCGCAACGTTCTCGGCTGGCGCCCAAGCCGCGCCGGGAACCGGCCGATGACCCTGCGCCGCTCGGCGATCTGGGTCGGCTGGGGCGCCGGAATCATGGCGGCGAGCGTCGTCGGCTTCCTGATCTTCGTCTTCATGGGCATGCCGTCCACGAATGATCTCTGGGAGGCCAAGGAAAGCCCCTCGATCACCATCCAGGACCGCTACGGGCGCGTGCTCCTGCGCGAAGGCGCCCAGAACGCGCCGCCCGTGAACATCGACGCCCTGCCCGCGCACGTGGGCCAGGCGGTCATCGCCATCGAGGATCGCCGCTTCTACAAGCACATGGGCGTGGACCTTGAGGGGCTCACCCGCGCGGTGATGCAGAACTTCCAGAAGGGCCGCGTGGTGCAGGGCGGTTCGACGCTCACCCAGCAGCTGGCGAAGAACCTCTTCCTGACCAACGAACGCACCCTGCGGCGCAAGCTGCAGGAAGTGGCGATGGCGCTGTGGCTGGAAAGCAAGTTCACCAAGAAGCAAATTCTCGCGCTCTATCTCAGCCGCGTCTATTTCGGCGCGAGCGCCTGGGGCGTGGAGGCGGCGTCGGAGCGCTACTTCGACAAGCCGGCCCGTGAGCTGACGCTCGGTGAATCGGCGCTGCTCGCCGGGCTCCTCAAGGCGCCGTCGCGCATGAACCCGGCCAACGAGGACACCGCCGCGAAGGCGCGCGCGCTCGTCGTCCTCAACGCGATGGTCGAGGAAGGCTACATCACCACCGCGCTGCGCGACGGGGCCGCGCGCCAGAAGCTGCCCATCAACCGTCGCAACCCGGCGGGCAACCTCGGCTATTTCCGCGACTGGATCGATCCGCAGCTCAATCGCATCATCGGCGACCAGCGCGATGACTTCATCATCGAAACCACGCTCGATCTCGAAGCGCAGCGGGCGGGCGAATCCTCTCTCAACGCCGCGCTCGATGAACAGGGCGACGCCATGGGCGTCAGTCAGGGCGCGCTGCTCTCGCTCGATGCGCAGGGCGGCGTGCGGGCGATGGTCGGCGGACGCGGCTACGTGGACAGCCAGTTCAACCGGACCACCCAGGCGCGGCGCCAGCCAGGCTCCTCGTTCAAGTACTTCATCTACATGACCGCGATGGAACGGCCGAACATCTCGCCGTGGTCCGTGCGCGTCGACCAGCCGATCGTCATCGGCGACTGGGCGCCCGGCAACTACGAGGACAACTACTACGGCGCGGTGACGCTCACGCAGGCATTCGCGAAGTCGATGAACATGGTGGCGATCGAGGTCGCCAATGAGGTCGGTCACGACAACATCATCGAAACCGCGCGCCGGCTGGGCGTACGCACGCGCCTCTACAATTATCGCTCGTTGGCGCTCGGCGCGCAGGAACTGCCCATGATCGAGATGGCGCAGGCCTATGGCGCGATGGCGAGCGGAGGGTTCCGGGTCGAGCCGCACGGCGTGGCGCGCGTGCGTCGCGCCAGCGGCAACGTGATCTGGACGTGGCGACCCACCAACGCCGAGCGCGTGATCGACGACCGCACGCTGCGCTCCATGAACTACCTGATGAGCCGCGTCGTCGAAGCGGGAACCGGAACGCGCGCGCGCATCGCAGGCCGCCAGATCGGCGGCAAGACCGGCACCGGCAACGACTACCGCGATGCGTGGTTCGTCGGCTTCACGTCCGGGATCACGACGGCGGTCTGGGTCGGCAACGACAACTACCAGACGACGAACAGGGTCACCGGCGGTTCGCTGCCGGCGCGGATCTGGCACGACTACATGGTCGTCGCATTGCGCGACGCGCCGCCGACGCCGCTCGCGATGCCGAAGCCCGAGGACTATGAGGTCGAACCGACGCCGGAGGAAATCTCCGCGGCGGCGACGGCCGCCGCCGCCGCATCTGGCGCGCCGCTCGTCCCGATCGCCGGCGCGCCCGGCGAGGACACGCAAGCCCCGACGCTGGACGGCCCCGAGGGCTGACACTTCTGTTCAGTTGCGCGGCGCGACGGCGTGCAGCGCCGCGCCATGCCGGCGCAGCCACGCCTCGGCTGTCTCGTACTCAGGGAAGCAGCGCTTCACCTGCGCCCAGTAGCGTTTCGAGTGATTGAGTTCGCGCAGGTGCGCGGTCTCGTGCGCGGCCAGATAATCGAGAATGTGCGGCGGCGCGAGCACCACGCGCCACGAAAAGGAAAGCGCGCCATTCTCCGTGCACGAGCCCCAGCGGCTGACGGTGTCCTTCACAGTCAACGTCTTCCACGCCACGCCGAGCGTCTTTGCGTGCGCGCCGACGCGGTCGAGCAAATCGGTCTTGGCCTCTGCGAGGAGGAACCGGCGCACGCGCGTGGCGAAACTTTCCGCGTCCGGCGCGCCGGCGACGATGCGGGCGGGCTCTTCGCCGCGTGCGGAAATGATGTGGGGCGCCACCCGGCCCCGGACCATCACGAGATGGTGCGCGGCGCCGCGCAACGGAATGACAGCGCCTGGTTCGATGCGCACGGTGCGCGGCAGCTTGTTGAGCTGCATCGCGATCCAGCCGGCCCGATCGATGGCGAAGGCGGCGGCCTTGGGCGCGAGCCGTTGCGTCGGCGCCACCGCCACGGCCTCGCGACGCGCCGCATCAAGGCGAAGCCCGATGCGCTTGGCGCGCGGATTGACCACCACGCGCAGCGGCACGATCCGTCCGTCCAGAAGTTCAACGGAGTCCGGCAGCTTCTTCGGCGCGAGCACCTTGGCGATGATCGAACGCGCAACGTTTTTCGGCGCGGCCTTGCCGCCCGAACTCTTCCCGGTGGGCGGCGCTTTCGGCTGCTTGGCGGGACTGCGTGCCATAAAGAGAGCCTACGCTGCGTCGGCCTTTGAGCGCAACGCCCGGCGCGCCGGCTGGCGCGCCTGGTGCGTGAGAATGAATTCACGAAGCCGCGGATAGATTTCGGTGCGGAAGCGGCGACCGTTGAACACGCCGTAGTGGCCGACGCCGGCCTGCAGGTGGTCGATGCGGTTGATCGCGGGGATGTTGCCGCAGATGTCATGGGCGGCCTGCGTCTGGCCGATGCCGGAGATGTCGTCGAACTCCCCTTCCACCGTCATCAGCGCGACGTTGCGGATGGCGCCGGGATTCACGGGCTTGCCGTGATGCTTGAACAGGCCGCGCGGCAGGAGGTGATCCTGGAACACGTCGCGGATGGTCTGCAGGTAGAATTCTTCCGTGAGGTCGAGGACCGAAAGATATTCGTCATAGAAATCACGGTGCTTTTCGGCGCTGTCCTCGTCGCCCTTGGTGAGGTTGGCGAAATATTCGCGATGCGCCTCGACATGCTTGTTCATGTTCATGCCGAGGAACGATGCGAGCTGGATGAAGCCCGGATAGACCCGCCGGAACGCGCCCGGATAGATCATCGGCACCGTGTAGATCATGTTGCGCTCGAACCACGCGAAGTCGCGTTCCTCGGCGAGCTTGTTGGTCACCGTTGGCGATTTGCGCGCATCAATCGGCGATCCCATGAATGTCATCGTCGCCGGCAGCGCCGGGTCGCCGGCTTCCGACATCAGCGAAACCGCCGCGAGCACCGCGGGCCCCGGCTGGCAGACGCCGATCACGTGCGCGCCGGGGCCGATCGCGCGGATCATCTCAAGCACGTGGTCGATGAAGGAATTGAGATCGAACCGGCCGGTGAACAGCGGCGCCATGCGCGCGTCCGACCAGTCGGTGATGTAGACTTCATGGTCCGGCAGGAACGCTTCGACCGTTCCGCGCAACAGCGTGGCGTAATGGCCCGACAGCGGGGCCACCAGCAGCACCGCAGGGTCGGTCCGATCGCCACGCGCACGCTTGAGTTGCGCGGCGTCGCGCCGGAAGTGGACGAGGTTGCACCAGGGGGTGGACCACACGCTCTCCAGCGTCACATCCACTTCGACCGCGTTGACGCGGGTGGCTGGCAGTTTCCAGTCCGGCTTGCGGTAGCGGCGGGTGACGGACTCGAACACGTCGTGGGCGGCGGTCACCGACCGCACGAACTCGGTGTCGCTGGCGGGATTGAACGGCGAGCGCAACATCGCCGACTGCGCCAGCGCGGCCGCCCTCACGGGCGCCACGGCGAAGTGCGTCATTTCATAGAGCGAGTAGAGCATCGACCGAATTTACCTGCCGTGTTGCAGTGCACAATAGCGAGGCCATTGTTCATCATTAAGCAGCACCTGTTGCAATCCCGTAAATCACCCTAGGCGCCCCGGACCATGTCGCGCATGGGCCGGACCAACAGTGAACCCCCCGGTTTCGAGCCATGGAAGCGCATTCCCGCCCGGCGCGTGTTCGCCGCGGCGCGGAATCAGGGGCGGCTCGTCGCCGAACCCCTCAGGAGCCCTTTCCGGCCAGACCCGCGTCGATGCACGCGGCCATCTCGGCGGGCGGCATGCTGCTGGGGAACACCGCCTTCGGCCGCCAGTCGGACCCCATCAGGTAAAACAGCGACGAGTGGTCGATCACGTAGCCGACTGCCGAGCCCGGCTCTTCGCGCTTCTGGTGCAGCACCTTGAAGGCCCCGGCCGCCGCATCGACCTGCGCGACTGTCCCGCCAAGCCCGATGAGGCCCTTGGGAAAAGCGTCGCTGGAGACATACCGGGTGAGCACCTCCGGCGTGTCGCGCTCGGGGTCTAGCGAGACGAGCACGGTGCGGATCGCCGGGGCGTCGGCCGGGCGGGCGTCCATGGCCGCGCGCAGCGCCTGGAGCGATGTCGGGCAGATGTCGGGGCAGTTGGCGAAGCCGAAATACAGCAAGGTCGGCTGGCCGACAAAATCGGACTGGGTCACCGCCTTGCCCGTCTGGTCCACAAGCGAGATCGGGCCGCCGACGCGGTTGATCCCTGTGGTGGCGCAACTTTCGGGGGTCTTGACGGCGGGCGTGCAGGCGCCCAGCGACAGGACCATGGCTCCGATCGCCGCAGCACGGCGCAGAAAACGGGCGTTCATCATGGGTCGATCTACGGCCGCGCCGCGCCCCTTGTCGAGCGACGCCATCGTCGCGGGCGCCCGCGGGACGCGTCAGCAGACGACCACGATCTGCATGCCCTTCGCCCCTTCGATCCACAACGTCACGGCCCGCTGTTTCGGCACCCGGTCCACGATCGGCCGCCGTTGGTTGCCGTTCGTGGTGGCGAGCTTGCGGGTCAGCGCTTCGGGATCCTGCTTCTGCAACGCCTTGACGGTCTCCACGCCCGCCGCCTGCAGCAGCCGCACGCTCTCCGGCCCGACATGCTTCACGCGCAGGAGATCCGCCGCCCGGACCAGCTTCAGCAACGAGTCCGCGTCGAGGCCGGTGATTGCGGCCATGTCAGAACGGCCCTTCGGCGTGGCGCATTTTTCGAGTAGATGGCGCGTATTGGTGATGCGCGCCCGCGCGAGAGCCTTCTTGATGGTATCCCCGACTTCGAGTTCCTCGAGCGTGTAGCTCATTGGATCGTCCCCCTATGACGCCAAACCCGCGATCTAATTCCCTGCGCTCCGGTTCGTGCAAGAGGCGAGTGCAGTTGTGAGCAAACTCCCGACGCCTCCCCGCGAACTCAGCCTGGAGGGCGGCCGCGGGCCCAACGCACCCTTGGGCCGTGTCCGGTTGCGGACGCTCGTGCTGCTGCGCTGGCTGGCCGTCGCCGGCCAGACCGCGGCGATCGTGTACGTGCGTTTCGGGCTCGGCTTCGAGGTCCCGCTCGCGGCGACTCTCGGCATTATCGCGGTGAGCGCGTGGGTGAACATCTTCCTGATGGTGGCGCGGCCGTCGCAAGGCGTGGTGCACGACTGGGAAGCGGCGGCGCAGCTCGCCTACGACGTGCTCCAGCTCGCGGTGCTGCTGGCGCTGACGGGCGGGGTGGCCAACCCGTTCCTGCTGCTGTTCATCGCGCCGGTCGCCGTGTCCGCGATCGTGCTGCGCCCGTCGGTGACGATCGCGCTGGCGGGCCTGACATATGTCTGCGTCATCGTACTCGGACTCTGGCATCTGCCCTTGCCGTGGCGACCGGGCGAATCCTACGAGCCGCCGCTGATCTACCAGTATGGGCTCGCCATCGCCGTGCTCATCGGCCTCGGCTTCACCAGCGTCTACGCCTGGCGCGTCGCCGCCGAGGAGGAACGCCTCAACGAGGCGCTCGCGGAGGTGCAAAAGGTGCTCGCGCGCGAACAGAAACTCTCCGCGCTCGGCGGACTGGCCGCCGCCGCGGCGCATGAACTGGGCACGCCGCTCGCCACCATCCATCTCGTCGCCAAGGAAATGGAGCGGGGGCTCGCGAAGGATTCGCCGCTTCTGGAAGACGTCCAGCTTCTCGTCTCGCAGAGCGAGCGCTGCCGGGGAATCCTGAAGCAGCTCTCCAGCCGCAAGGACCAGGGCGACGCCGTGCACGAGCGGCTCACCCTCCAGGCCCTGCTCGACGACGCGGCGGGCCGCCACAGCGACCTCGGCCGCGCGGTGACCATCACGGTTGAGAACGCTGCGTCCGAAGGAGTTCGCGCGCCGGAAATCCGCCGTCTGCCGGAAATGATCCACGGCCTCGGCAACATCATCGAGAACGCCGTGGGGTTCGCGGCGACGAATGTCGACGTGGCGGCGAAGTGGTCGGAGACGGAAATCACCATCGCCATCCGCGACGACGGCCCCGGATTCCCTCCGCACGTGCTTGCGCGCCTTGGCGAACCCTATGTCAGCGAACGCGCCTCGGGCGACCGCGGCGGCGGGCTGGGTCTTGGCTTCTTCATCGCAAAGACTCTCCTGGAGCGAACCGGCGCGCGGATCGACGCCCACAACCGCTCCGCGCCGCGCACGGGCGCCGTCGTGCGCGCCACCTGGGCCCGCGCGGCGATCGAGGCGCCGCCCCTCATCGGCGCCTGAATATCAACGCATGGCGGTCATGTGGGGGTATCAGTTGGTTTGCAGGCGCGAAGTGTGGCAGTTTGCTGTCGGATATTTCACATCAGGTCCCGATCCGCGATGAACACGACCCCAATCGAATTCCCCGGCGAGAATACCCTCATGGTGCTCGACGACGATGCGCCGTTCCGCACGCGCCTGGCCCGGGCGCTCGAGGCGCGCGGATTTGAGGTCACCGCCATCGGAAGCGTCAGCGAAGCCATCGATGTCACCCGCAGCAAGCCGCCGCAGTACGCCGTGCTCGATCTGCGGCTCGAGGACGGCACCGGACTTGCGGTCGTGGAGGAGCTTCACCGCCGCCGCGCGGACTGCAAGGTCGTGATGCTCACCGGCTACGGCAACATCGCCACCGCCGTCGCCGCCGTGAAGGCCGGCGCGCTCGACTATCTCGCCAAGCCCGCCGATCCCGATGATGTGGTGAAGGCCCTGCTCGCGCTGCCGAATGACAAGCCCGCGCCGCCGGAAAACCCGATGTCCGCCGACCGCGTGCGCTGGGAGCATATCCAGCGCGTGTACGAGCTTTGCGGCCACAACGTTTCCGAGACGGCGCGCCGCCTCAACATGCACCGCCGCACGTTGCAGCGGATTCTGGCGAAGCGCGCGCCGCGCTAGGCGCGCTCGACCGCGTAGGCGAAGCAGCCGTAGGTCACGCTACGCACGTGCGCGAAAGCGACATCCGCATCCGCGAAGAACGAAGCAATCACCGCTGACGCCTCGCCCGCGCCGGCGAGAGCCGCGTCGCGGATGGCGCCGTTGTGGTCATAGGCCCGCACGACCACCTGGGCGCGCACGCGCGTCACTTCGGGAAGTTCATCGACGGCGAGATCCGGCGGAGAACACGCGCGTTCATGCACGAACACCGGCCCGGTCTCGGCATACGGGCCGCCAGTCGTGAACGGCGAATGCGCGAAGAGCAGCATTGTTTCGCCCACGTCTCCGTCGCGCAGGCAGCTGCGGCACGGGTAACCGGAAGGCGAGTCCGCAACCACCCGGCGCACGTCGGGGTCGCCGGCCGCGGCGCGCGCGCGGGCGGAACGGGCAAGGGTTTCGGTGACGGGACGGACGATGAAGTGTGTGTTCATGGGCGCATGGTGATCGAAATGCGCCCGCGCCGCTCGCCGGATTCGGACGCGCCGACCGATTGTTCCATTTATTCCATCGCCGCCGTTCCCGGCCTAGACTGGGTCCATGTTCCACTCCGGCTTTGTCCTCTTCCCCAACCTCACGCAGCTCGATTTCACCGGGCCGCTGCAGGTGTTGCACCGCCTGCCTGGCGCGCGGACGCACATCGTCGCCAAGACGCTCGATCCGGTGCCGTCGGACTGCGGATTGTCGCTCCTGCCGACGACGACGTTCGCGGACTGCCCGCCGCTCGATCTTCTCTGTATCCCCGGCGGTTTCGGCGTCGATCAGGCGATGGCGGACGCCGAGACGATCGCGTTCGTGAAGCGCCAGGGCGCGACCGCGAAATACGTGACGAGTGTCTGCACGGGCGCGTTCATCCTCGGCGCGGCGGGCCTGCTTGCGGGCAAGCGGGCGACCACGCACTGGGCGTACCGGGATTTCCTGCCGCTGGTCGGCGCAACGCACGAAATGGCGCGCGTGGTCCGCGACGGGAACACGTTCACCGGCGGCGGCGTGACGGCGGGGATAGATTTCGCGCTGACGGTCGCGGCCGAAATCGCCGGCGCGGACGTGGCGCAGACGATACAACTCGCGATCGAATACGATCCCGCGCCGCCTTTCGATTCAGGCTCGCCCGAGCGAGCGCCTGCCAGCGTGCGGGACGGGATGATCAACCGCTACGCATCGCGGCACGAGGCGTTCAAGACCGCCCTCGCCGCCGCGACGCAGGGCAAGTAGAGCTTAGTCTTCTTCAACTTCGATTTCGATGTCGGCCGCCCAGTAGACGTAGTCGCCCACGACCGAGCGCACTTCGCAGTCATCCGTCTGCGGGGGCTCGATGAGCGCTGCGCCGTGCTCGGCGATTTCCTTGTCGACCGCAGCGCGATCGATCTTCGTGACAAGCAGAACGGTCCGGACTTCCGACGATGACATCGCTCGCACTCCTTGCTGACGCGTGCAGTCGTCACGTCCGTTGAGTCGGGCCCCAAGTCCATGACCTGATGGCGAAATTCATGTTTCCGTCGCAGGATCTGGAATCGGCGCGCCGAGCAGTCGTGTTGCGGCGAGACGGGCGAAAGAGAGCGTCACCGCCTTCCGCCGCGCGCCGGCGAGCGCAAGCCGCGGCGCCTCGCGGACGATTTCGCCGCCGAAACCATCGGCGATGATCAATCCGACGTCTTCGGGGATCAGCGCCCGCGGAAAATCCACGGTCACGGCGAAATAGAAGGCGTCGCAGTAGTCGCGATATTCCGGCCACTTGAGATCAACGATGAAGTCCTCGACGCCCGACTTCGTCTCCACGATGAGGATGTCGCCCTTCGGCCCCATCGCCATGATGTCGGCGCGCCGGCCATTGCCGAGCGTGAATTCGAGCAGCGGCGCGTAGTTGCGCTGGATCAGCAGCCGCTGGACGCCGCGCGCCAGCGCCTGGGTGATTTCCGGCCGGGAGGGTGCGGGGTCCGTGATGGCCATGGCGATTTCTACACCCGATTCTACCGCACGGCCCGCCGATGTCGAAGCGGCGCGCGCCATGCTAGGAGTTGCCGGGCATGACCGGCGACGCGCTTATCTGGGATCTTTTCCTCCGCGGCATCGCCTGCGGCTGCCTCGCGGCCACCGGGATCGGGCTGGCGAGAGAGGGCGTCAATCTCCACGCACGGATCGCCGGGGCGCTGTTCTGCCTTGCCACCATCACCTACGCGATCAACTCCTCGGAGGCGCTGCGCGTCATCTTCGCGCCTGCGATGCCGGCAGTGTGGGTCCTTTCCGTCGCCGGCGCGGGATACACGTGGCTTTTCCTCTACGTGCTGTTCGAGGACCAGAAGCTCGGATGGCGCACGCTGGCGCCGGTGGCGCTGCTGTTCGTGGTCGGCATGGCCGGCGCCGGTGCGCCCGACGGCGTCCGGCAGAAGATCTGGATCGGCCACAACCTGATCGAGACCGTGCTGGCGCTGCACGCGATCCTCTTCATCGCCCGCAGCTGGCGCGGCGACCTCGTCGAGGCGCGCCGCCGGCTTCGCGGTCCGTTCCTCGGCGCAGTGGCGATCTACATGATCGTGCTCGCGAGCTTCGAGATTTCGGAGGCCATGGGTCACGACGCGGCGTGGCATCGCCTCGCCGGCTCGGCGAGCCTCGCGGTGTTCTGCCTCGCCGGTGTGGTCGCCTTCCTGAAGCTGCGGGCTGGCCTGTTCGGACGGGTGACAGCGCCAGCGGCCGCTGCGCCCGAACCCGTCGGCGATCCGCAGGACCGCGTCATCGCCGGCCGCCTCGCCGCCGCGATGGAGAAGGACGCGCTCTGGCGCACGGAGGGCCTGACCATCGGCACGCTGGCCGAAACGTTGGGCGCGCCGGAGCATCGCGTGCGCCGGGTCATCAACGGCCATCTCGGGCATCGCAACTTCGCGGCGTTCGTCAACGCGCACCGCATCGAAGCGGCGAAAGCCGCGCTAGCCGCGCCGGACAACGCCACGCGCACGGTGGCCGCCATCGCCTTCGATCTCGGCTTCGGCTCGCTCGGCCCGTTCAACCGCGCCTTCAAGGACGCCACCGGCCTTACGCCGACCGAGTTCCGCAACCAGACGCTGCAATCGGCCCCGCCGAATCCCGGAAACCCTCGCTGATTCTGAAATCGGCGCGCCTTTTCCGTCCCCGGCGAGACCCGGCCCTCCCCGCCGATCCATCTGCAGGCTCCGCAACCAGCCCGGAGACCGCACGATGCACGACCTCATCCACACCCTCGCCGCCGGCAACCCCATCGCCGAGAACTGGCTGGGCAGCACCTTTCATGATGTCTCGCGCTACGTGATCTTCGCCGTCGGCGTGTGGCTGACGCTCTGGATCGTGCTCCAGCGCCCGCTCGCGGGCCGCAAGATCCGGGCGGACAATCCGCCGGCGCGCCAGATGATCGTGGAGTTCCTCGTCTCGATCCGCTCGGTGGCGATCTTCTCCACGGTCGGGCTCGCGACCTTTTTCCTCGACCGCGCCGGGCTGCTGCCGGGACTGAAGATCGCCGCGTCCTGGGGCCCGGCGTGGTTCTGGGCGTGCCTCGTGCTGATGATTTTCGCGCACGACGCCTACTTCTACTGGGCGCACCGTCTGATGCACCGGCCGCAGCTGTTCCGCGCCTTCCACCGCCGGCACCACCGAAGCATGAACCCCACCCCCTTCACCGCCTACAGCTTCGACCTTGGCGAGGCGGCGGTGATGGCGAGCTTCGTGCCGCTGTGGATGATCGCCGTGCCGACGCAGTGGGAGGTCACGGGGCTCTTCATGCTCCACCAGATCGTGCGCAACACGATGGGCCACGCCGGCTACGAGCTGATGCCCGCCACCAAGGACGGCCGGCCCATGTTCGACTGGCTGACCACCACCACGCACCACGACCTGCACCACGCGCAGGCGGGCTGGAACTACGGCCTCTACTTCACCTTCTGGGACCGCCTGATGGGCACCGAGCATCCTGAGTATCACGCGCGCTTCGCGCAGGCGGTGCGCAAGCCGCTGGCGTCCGCGCGTGCTCCGGCCAAGGTCGCCGCGGCATTGCTGGCCGGCGCGCTTCTCCTCGGCGGCGCGGCGACGGAGGCTCGAGCGGAAAGCCCGCAGACGCTGGCGGGCGACTGGGCGACGCCGGGCCTCGGCTCTGTCATTCGTCTCGCACCGTGCGCGGAGGCGCCCCAGCGCCTGTGCGGACGGCTGATCTGGGCATGGGACCCATCAAGCCTCCCTCACGGCTCCATCGGCGTGCAGATGCTCCGCAACGCGGCCTGGCGGGACGGCGCGTTCCGCGACGGCGTGCTGTTCAACCCCGAGGACGGGCGCACCTATCGCGGCGAGATCAGGCCAGATGGCGACCTCCTGCGCCTGAAAGGCTGCGCGGGGCCGTTCTGCCAGCAGCAGGTGTGGCGACGCCTCGCGTCGATCCCGCGGCCATGAACGTGGCGAGACAATAACAAAAAAGCCCCGGCCTCGGTCCGGGGCTTCTTCGTTGCGTTGAAGCGAGGATTACTCCGCCGCGACCTTCGACAGCGAGTCAGTGTTGATGCCGAAGTTGATCGTCTGCAGGTACCTGATGCCATCCTCGGCGATGTCGTCGCCGACCATGCGGTCGCCTTCGTGCTTCAGTTCGTCGAGGTCGACGTACATGGCGTAGAAGGCGCGGGTGCGGTCGGTGATGATGCCGGCGTTGAGCAGCGTCTTCACCAGCACGCGGAAGATGTTGGTCGATTCCTTCATCTGCTCGCGGCGTTCGTCGTCGGTGGCGATCTCCTGG